>NZ_JANSHG010000010.1:0-27349 GCF_047461555.1 Synechococcus sp. WC101 | reverse complement strand
GACATGTAAGGTATTGCTGAAACAGCGACAGAGGCAGGCAAACCAAAAGGGCAGGACTGGGAGGAAATCTCTAAGGCTGGTGTCTCCCTGGAGCGGTTGCTTTGCGCCGTCATCGCTCGAGTGGGGCAGGCACCCTCCTCCTCAACCCTCGCTGCAGAGCTCTGCCCTCTTAAAGGAGGCTACCCTGGAAAGGGAGAGAGACAAGAGTCAGTAAAGCAGAAGCCTCTTATCATAACTTATTATAGTTGCACTTCCCAGCCGAGAGGCACGAGATCCGGCGTAGCCTCCCCTCCTCTTGAACTGCCACTGAGGTTGCTGAAAAGCGCACTGCCCTCCGAGGGGTTTTTTGCCCATGCGAGCTACAAAGCGATAGAGGTGGCAACTCGGTTTTTCTTTAGAGGAGGGGGCGGCCAGCTCCTCTGAGAAGTCTAAACTGGTCAGCAGGCGTGTAAACTAGCATTCCATGAACTGCTTTCTTGCCAAGTCTCCTTCTTTCTGGTCAGGAGAGAAAGCCCCGATCGCAGTTGCGCCGCCCATCAACTTTGGCTCTCTATCGGAGGCACGTGCGGCAGTAGCCGCCTCTTCTTCCTTGCAAGGGGAGACAATTTCAACGCTACTGCTTACGGTCTTGCTGGCCATCGGCCTGTTCTTTTTTCTGCGAGCCTCTGGCAAAGACCGCGTCGAAGCTCGTCTCTATTTTAGCAGTCGCAACCTGGAAGAAATGGGATCCCTTCTCCGAAAGCACCTGGAGGGGCGCGCCTATCGCTTGCAATCTGCTGACCCGGAGGGGATCGCCACCTTTGTGGGTCAGGCGCGGGCCAGTGTGGGGTTGGCTGTTTTTTTGACGGGGCTGGCGGGGGCAGGGCTGGCCTGTTTGGCCCTGGTGCTGCAGATGCTGCAGCCGGCTTGGGGAGCCTGGCCTTGGACGCTGCTGCTGGCCTCTCCTTGGGCGGGCTGGTACTACTGGCGGCGCAGCCACCGCCCGCAGCAGATCCGCCTGAAGCTGCAA
Organism: Synechococcus sp. WC101; assembly: GCF_047461555.1. Lineage (NCBI taxonomy): Bacteria > Bacillati > Cyanobacteriota > Cyanophyceae > Synechococcales > Synechococcaceae > Synechococcus > Synechococcus sp. WC101. The sequence goes on along the minus strand of NZ_JANSHG010000010.1, from coordinate 26,340 downwards.
GAGGCCGCTCCGCCCCCCGGATCCCACCTCTGGGTGGAGGGGCAGCGGGAGGAGCTGGAGGTGCTGGCCGCCACCTTGGGGCTGGAAGAACGGGATCCGGAGCGAGGATAGACCTAGAGCTCCTCGGGGTAGAGGGAGGTCGGGATCAGGGATAGTTGATCCCCAGCCTTGGCATCGCAGTCGGGTATCCCGCGGGAATTGGATTCTTGCTTGAACCGTTTCTTGGGGTTGTTTGAAGAAGGGCGGCTTTTCCCCTGGCTGCGCAGGCCGAGGCCGATGCGGCTGTGTTGTTCCACCAGGGCCAGCACCTGTTTGGCCCGCTCGATCACCGGCTGGGGCAGGCCGGCCATGCGCCCTACCTCGATGCCGTAGGAGCGGTCGGCCCCCCCGGGCTGCACCTGGTGCAGGAAGATGATGCGATCCGGCAGCTCTTTCACCACCACCTGGAAGTTGGCCACGTTGGGCAGCAGGGTCTCCAGTTGGTTGAGCTCGTGGTAGTGGGTGGCAAAGATTGTGCGGGCGCGCACCTGGGTGGCAAGGTACTCAGCCACCGCCCAGGCAATGGAGAGGCCGTCGAAGGTGGCGGTGCCGCGGCCAATCTCGTCCAAAAGCACCAGGGAGCGCTCGCCGGCGTGGTTGAGGATGTTGGCCGTCTCGTTCATCTCCACCATGAAGGTGGACTGTCCCGTGGCCAGGTCATCGACAGCGCCGATGCGGGTAAACACACGGTCACAGAGGCCCAGCTCCGCCCGCCTTGCCGGCACAAAGCTGCCCATCTGGGCCAGGATCTGGATGAGCCCGATCTGCCGCAAATAGGTGGATTTGCCCGACATGTTGGGGCCAGTGAGGACAATCAGATCCGGGCCGTGGGGGGATCCCAGACGCACCGAGTTGGGGACAAATAGGCCCTGGGGCAAAGACTTCTCCACCACCGGATGGCGCCCTTCCTCGATGACTAGGCGGCGGTCGGTCGTGATTACGGGACGAGTGTAACCCTGCTGCACAGCCACTTCCGCCAAGCCAAACAGGGCATCGACGGCGGCCAGGGTCTGGGCCACCTGGCGGATGGCGGCAGCTTGGGATCCCGCCTCTTGGCGCAGCTGCACAAACAGCTCGTATTCCCGCTGGTTGATCTCAGTCTGAGCGGTGAGGACGCGGGCTTCTTTTTCTTTGAGCTCAGGGGTGATGAAGCGCTCTTCGTTAGTCAGGGTCTGCTTGCGGATGTACTCCTTGGGCACCTGCTGGGCCTTGGCGCGGCTGATGCTGATGTAGTAGCCGAAAGCCTTGTTGAAGCCAACTTTGAGGGTGGGGATCCCAGTGCGCTCGCGCTCGGTTTTCTCCAACTGGGCAATCCACTGGCGGTCTTGCTCCACCTGGTGCCGCAGCCTGTCCAGCTCCGGATCGACGCCGGGCCGGATTAGCCCCCCTTCGGTGAGCACAGGGGGAGGGGAGGGCAGGAGGGTGTGCTCGATGCGGCGGCCCAGGTCAACCAGGGCGGGATCCACCTGCTGCAAGCTCTGCAGGAGAGGGGTCTTGGCTTCGGCCACCAGCTCCGCCAGTTGGGGCAGTTTGCCCAAGGAGGAGCCCAGGGCCACCAGCTCGCGCGGGTTGGCGGTGCCGGAGGCGACGCGGTTGGCCAAGCGCTCCAGGTCATAGAGAGAGTCCAGCAGGGATCCCAGGCGGGTGCGCAGGGAGGGGTTTTCCAACAGCTCCTGGATGGTGTCCTGGCGGAGGCGGATTTGCTCGAGATCCCGCAAAGGCTGCAGCAGCCAACGGCGCAGGGTGCGTCCTCCCATGGCAGTGCGGCTGTGATCCAGCACCCAGAGCAGGGATCCGACAAAGGCCCCCTCGCGGATGGTCTGGGTGAGCTCCAAGTTGCGGCGGGTTTGGGGATCCAAGATGAGGTAATCCGTCAACTGGTAGGTGCGAGGGGGACGTAGGAGGGGGTGGCCCCCCTGGGGAGAAGGCTGCACCAGGTTCTTTTGCGTCTCCTCCAGGTAGTGCAAGAGCCCTCCCGCCGCCCGAATGGCCAGGGGCAGCTCCTTGCAGCCCAAGCCCTCCAAAGAGCGCAGGCCATAGGTCTGTAGCAAGTTTTCTCGCGCCACCGCCAGCTCAAAGGGCTCCGCCGGGCGCAGGGTATAGGTGTACTGGCCGGGCAGGCCCAGGGAAGCTTGGGGATCCCCAGGCCGAATTAAGCCCAGGCCCAGCCCTTCCTCGGTGGGCAGCAGGATCTCCGCCGGCTGCAGCCGGGCCAGCTCCTGTTCTAGCTGCTCTTGCCCCTCGCTCTGGCAGACCCAGAACTCGCCGGTAGAAATGTCGGCGTAAGCCAGGCCCCAGGGGGTTTGCTTGAAGCCTCTCAGGCGGACCACGGCGGCCAAGTAGTTGTTTTGCCGTGCCTGCAGCAGCTCCTCTTCGATGACCGTGCCGGGGGTGATGACCCGCGTCACTTCCCGCCGCACCAAGCCTTTGGCCTGATCTGCCGGCTCCATCTGGTCGCAGACGGCCAGGGCATAGCCTTTGGCCACCAACTGAGCAGCATAGCGGTCAAAGGCGTGGTAAGGGATCCCGCACATGGGCACCCGTCCTATGGCCCCTGCCTCCCGCCCGGTGAGCACCAGCTCCAGCTCCCGCGACACCACTTCCGCGTCCTGGAAAAACATCTCGTAGAAATCCCCTAGGCGGTAGAGCAAGATGGCGTGGGGATACTGCCGCTTCAGCTCCACATAGTGCTGCATCATGGGGGTGAGCAGGGCGGGATCCACCTCTAAGGCATCCCAAGTAGGCTCGGCGGAAGAACTCATGGCATCAAAACGTGGGCAAGCAATGGGCTGAAGGTTCGGAGTCTAGCCAACTCGGGCCGACCAGCTTGGGCCATTCTAGATCCAGGTCTAGATGAAGTTTGAGACGTTTCCCCAGCCCTTCTCCCCTGATTCCCATTTCGCGGTTGGTTGCCATGACCTCGCTCAGGGTAGTTGGATCCCCCCTGAGATAAGTCCGAATGGCTGGGCAGAGGCGCTGCCCGGTCTTGTCCAAAAGCCCTGAAGCGCAAGAGGGAGAAATTTAGGCACAAGCTATTGAAACTGACTTGCAACATCCAAGAAGCCTTGCTATTCTAGCGACTACGTTTTGTTGAGTTTACTTTCAATAAAGCTCGGGAGGGAGGCCTGGCCAACTTGGCTGAGTTTTCCATCCCGCCCTGGCGGGCGGAGGGGGTTTCTTGGCCTCAGAAGGCTCTCTTCCTGGGCAAAGCTCGAGAGGTTTTCCCGGTGCTGGTCGATCGCGAGTGTCCGTATACAGAGGTTGAGGGGGGCAGAGGCTGGGGGCAAAGAAAGCGGCTGCTCTCGCCAATCGGTTTGACCTGTTTGCTATTGAGTTTCATTTTCCTAGTACTTTTGGTCTCGATTGCTTTGGGATCCGTTCCCATGACTTTCCCAGAACTCTGGCAAGCCCTGTGGGGGCAGGGGGATCCCATTCGGCAGACGATTGTTTGGCAGTTGCGGCTGCCGCGGGCGCTCTTGGCCCAGTTGCTGGGGGCGGCTCTGGGGATGGCAGGGGCCCTGTTGCAGGGGATGCTGGGCAATGGGCTGGCGGATCCCTACCTGCTGGGCATTTCGGCGGGGGCGGGCCTGGCGGCGGTGGGGTTGCTCACCTTGGGAGAGTGGACGGCTTGGGTGCCCCTGGCCGCTTGGGTGGGCGGGGTGCTGACTACCGTGTTGGTGTACGGGTTGGCGCGTACTCCCTCGGGACTGGCGGTGGAGCGGCTGATCTTGGCGGGGGTGGCCGTCAGCGCCCTGTTTGGGGCCATTAGCTCCACCTTGTTGTTGATGGCAGATGACCGGGTGCAGGTGGCTCTCACCTGGTTGATCGGCAGCTTGAGCGGGCGGGGCTGGCCAGAGGTGCAGGTGGCCGGGGCGTATATCCTGGTCGGCTTGGGATTGGGATGGGGGCAGGCGCGGGCTTTAAACCTGCTGAGCTTGGGGGAAGAGATGGCGGTGAGCTTGGGGATCCCTCTGGCGCGGACGCGGGTGGTGATTGGTCTGGTGGCGGCTTGGCTGGCGGCAACCGCTGTCAGTGTGGGGGGGTTGATCGGCTTTGTCGGTTTGGTGGTGCCCCACATGGTGCGGCAGGGGGTGGGATCCGATTACCGCTGGCTGTTGCCCCTTTCTGCCTTGGCGGGGGCGACCCTGCTGAGCGGTGCCGATATCCTGAGCCGTTTGGGCCCGATAGAGCTGCCGGTGGGGATTGTCACCGCTGTGATGGGGGCTCCCTTTTTCGGCTGGCTGCTGTGGCAGCAGGGGGCAGGGCGATGAGAGAGCCCATCCTGCAGGTCGAGGATTTGAGCGGGGGCTACGGATCCCGGACGGTGGTGCGACAAGTGAGCTTCAGCGTGCAAAAGGGGGAATGGCTGAGCATTGTCGGCCCCAATGGTTCGGGCAAATCGACGGTGCTGCGACTGTTGAGTCGGGTTCTGATTCCCCAAGCTGGGCGCGTGTACTTGGGCGGTCGGGATCTGCACGCTCAACTCACTCCAAAGCAGGTGGCCCGGCAGTTGGCTCTTTTGCCCCAGCAGCAGCGGATCCCGGCAGGGCTAACGGTGCGGCAATTGGTCAGTCTGGGGCGTTCTCCCCACCAGCCCTGGTGGGCGTGGCAGTTGACGCGGGCCGATTGGCAGCAGGTGGAGTGGGCTCTAGAGCAGACGGGACTGGGATCCCTGGCGCTGCGGCGGGTGGAAACCCTTTCGGGGGGCGAGCGGCAACGGGCTTTTCTGGCGTTGGCTTTGGTGCAGGAGCCGCAGGTGTTGCTGTTGGATGAGCCCACCACCTTTTTGGATCTGCGCCACCAACTGGAGCTGCTGGAGCTGTTGCAACGGCTGAAGCAGGAGCAGGGCCTGACGGTAGTTACGGTGCTGCACGACCTGAATTTGGCCATTCGCTACAGCGAGCAGATTGCCTTGCTGGGATCCGGCCAGATGCAGGCCCTGGGGTCTCCCTTGGCGGTGTTGACCCCCAGCCGGGTGCGACAGGTGTTTGGCCTGGAGGTGGAGTGGATCTCGACTCCGGTAGGGCCCCAGCTTTGCCCCCTGCGCAGCACAGCTCCAGCGGCAGCAAGGCTCCTCTCCCTGCCGGTGTCAGGGTGCTGAGGGAGGGTTTGTCCGGTTTTGCAGTGAATTTTCCCTGTTGTGGATTTCGAGGGGCATGAGAGGTTATGCGCGTGAACGGTCGTTGGTGGCGGGTGGTGAGTTTGGGGTTGAGTTTGGGAGTGGGCTGGGGATCCCTGTCCCAGGCTCAGCCCAATGCCCGGATCCCTGATTCGACAACTCCGCCGCTGTTGGCCCAGGCCACTCCTGCGCCGACCACCTTGCAAGAGCAGATTAGGGAGCTGGAGGCGCAAATAGAGGCTGCTCGCCGGCGGGGGGATCAGGCAGAGGTGGAGCGGCTACAGGCCGAACTTCGGGCTCTCCAGCAGGAAGGCACGCCGATCTTTAACCTGCAACAGGTCACCGTAACCGGTACTCGCACCGAGCGCACCTTGGCCGACTCACCCGCCAGCATTACCGTCATCGACCGGGAGCGGTTGCGGCGGGAGCTGGTTCAAAACATTCAGGATCTGGTGCGCTACGAGCCGGGGGTAAGCGTGCGGCGCAGCGTTCGCTACGGCCTGCAGGACTTCAACATCCGCGGCCTCGACGCCAACCGGGTGTTGATCCAGGTGGATGGGATCCGCCAGCCGGAGCGATTTTCCTTCGGCCCCTTCACCATTGGCCGGGATACCTTTGAGCTGGAGACCCTGAAAACTGTAGAAATTATCCGCGGCCCCGCCTCCACCCTCTACGGCAGCGACGCGCTGGGGGGTGTGGTGACCTACACCACCCTGGATCCAGCCGATCTGCTGGGGGAACGGGACATCCATGTGGGCCTGTCCAGCCAGTACGACAGCAAAAACCAAGGGTACGTCAACACCCTTAGCTTGGCGGGTCGGCAGGATAACTTAGAGGCCCTGCTCATCTACACTCGCCGCGACGCCAGAGAGCCGGATATTAAAGCGGATCCCAGTTTCAAGGATCGGCAAACGGTGGAGGGAGACAATGTTCTGGCCAAGCTGGTCTATCGCTTCAGTCCCTTTGACAGCCTCACCCTGACGGCGGAATACTTCAACAACCGCACCACCACCACCTTTTCGCCCCGCAACCTGGATCCCAGCATCCGCTTTTTCAGGGAGACCATTGAGACCGAGCGCAGCCGCCTCAGCTTGGAATATCGCTACGCCAACCCCGATACCCCCGCTTTTGAGCTGGCCACCGTCCAGATCTACTACCAGCCGGCCCGCACCCAGGAGCCCAGCGTGGAAGAACGCACCCTCACGGTACAAGGTCGGCCCGTGCCTGTGCGTCGGGATACCTTCAACGAGCTGGTCAGCAACATTCTGGGAGCCAGCGTACAGGCCCAGAGCCGCTTCCAAACCGGGGATCTCTCCCACCGCTTGGTGTATGGAATGGAGATCTCCACCACCCGCAACGAACGTCCCCGCAACCGCTTCCAAACCAACCTGCTGACCGGGGCAGTCACCCAAAACATCCCCCCGGACACTTTTCCCACCAAAGATTTTCCCGACTCCGATACCGTGCGCTTTGGGCTGTATTTGCAAGATGAGATCGACTTTGGGGGCGGCAACTTTACCCTCATCCCCGGCATCCGCTACGACACCTACCGCCTCACCCCCAGCCCTGACGAAGCCTTCTTGAAAAGTGGGGCAGAAGCCGCCAGCCTGTTTGCCGATGCCATTTCTCCCAAGGTGGGCCTGGTGTGGAGGATTAATCCCAACCTCACCTTTACGGCCCAGTACAACACCGGTTTTCGGGCCCCTCAGTACAACGAAATCAACAGCGGCTTCACCAACCTGGTCAGCCCCTTCTTCCGCTACCGCACCCTTTCCAATCCCAACTTGCGACCGGAAACCAGCCAAGGCTTTGAAGTGGGGTTGCGGGGGATCTACCCCCAGGCCAGCTTTAGCTTGGCCGCCTACTACAACACCTACAACGACTTTATCGAGGCTTTCCGGGCGGTGGGATCCGAGCCTTCACCCCCCGGCCCGCCAGGGAGCCCGCCACCTCCACCGGTGACTCTCTTTCAGAGCCAGAACGTCAGTCGGGCCCGCATCTATGGTGTAGAAGCCACCGGGCAGTACTTCTTCAGCCCCGATTTGACCGGCTGGAGCCTCAATGGCAGCTTTGCCTGGGCGGTGGGGGATAACCTCACCGAAAACAAACCCCTCCTTTCCATTGAGCCACTGACGGCAGTACTGGGACTGCACTACGACGATCCCAGCCAGATCTGGGGAGCCAGGTTGGTGGCCACGCTGGTGGCGGATCCGCGGGATCCGCAGCGGGAGGTGGTGCAAACCAACCCCAACGCTCCCCCGCAGATTCCCTTTGTGCCCAGCGGCTATACGGTGGTGGATCTGCTGGGCTACTACAACCTGGACGACAACTGGCAGCTCAATTTCGGGGTGTTCAACCTCTTCGACGAGAAGTATTTTCTCTACTCCGAGACCCGCACCCTCTTTGTCGGCCCTGAGGTGGAGCGGCGGGCCCAGCCGGGGCGCCATGTGGCCCTCAGCTTCTCCAGCCGCTTCTAGGACTCCCCGCCAGCCGTGCCCATCGAGATAGCCCCGAGCCATGCTCGCCGAACCCCCCACTCACACCAACCGGGGATCCGCTTCTTCGGGGAGGGGATCCCACCCTCGGCTTTTGTGGCGCCTGCAGATGGGGTATTGGCAGCAGGCAGGCATGGCCTACGGGGTGGGTCTGGCCTGGCTGGAGCTGGGGCTGTGGGCAATGGGGCGGCGCCAAAGATCTGGAGGACTGCGTTGGATCGGCTGGGGGGAGAAGCTACTTAGGGAGGCGCTGCTGGCGGGCTATTGCTCCCTTGCCCTCTCAGTTGCCTGCGCCTCGCTGGAGGATCTCCCTGAGTTGCCTGGGCAAAGTCGGGAGCCCCGCCCGCTGCGCTGGGAGACTTTGCTCTCGCTGCTTCTGCATCTGCTGGGGCTGCTGGGATGGGTTGGGTGGGGATTTCGACCTCTGCTGGAGCCCGAAGTGCGGATCCCGGTCACGCTGTGGCTGGAGGATCCGCTGCCGCCGCAGCTTGCGGCAGAGGCAGATTCGGCCTTGCCCAAGCCGGCAGGGGAGCCGAGCGACCCGGCCCCGGAATCACCTCCCGCGGATAACCCACCCCCACCGGCTCCTGCGCCTCAGGAGAGAGTAGAGACCACGGCCGTTCCCAAGTCTGAGCTGGCTTTGCAAACGCCGCCCCCCACCCCTACGCCTGTTCCCACAGCAAAGCCGGAGCCGACCCCTCCACCCACGCCGATGGCCGCACCAACCCCTCCTCCGCCCTCCCCAACACCGACGGTCACCCCCTCACCACAGCAGCCCCCTCCAACTCCGGTGGCTACCCCCACGGCTGCACCTGTGGCCGACAGGCCGCCCCCCGTGGCTGCTACGAGCGCTCCCATTCCCCGCTTCACCCCCCTCATCCAAGGGATCCGTTCGGGTGGCGGGGGCACTGCTTCCCCCGGCGGGAGCGAGGGATCTGGATCCAGCGCTCCTGGGACGGGTGGCCTCGGTGGATCCCAAGCGCAGGGTTCTGCGCCGACAGCGGCAGAAGGGGCCGGGGAGGCATCCTCCCCCACCTCCTCGCCCGCAGCAGTGGCTGCCAGGCCGGACATCCTGGCCCGCCCCATCCCGGGGCGCAACCCGCCGCCGCAGTACCCTCCCCAAGCCCGCCGCCTCAACCAGCAGGGGCAAGTGCTGTTGCGGGTCAAGGTGGATGCCCAAGGGCAGGTGCAGCAGGTGGAAATTGTCTCTTCCAGCGGCTTCCCGGCCCTGGACAGGGCCGCACAAGAGGCGGTGCAACGCTGGCAATTTAGCCCCGCCTTGAGGAACAACACCCCGATTGAGTCGTGGGTAACGGTGCCGATTCAGTTCACCCTCAATTGACTGTTTTGGAACTGTTTTGGAGATCGTCCATGCCGTCTTGTCTTTCTCGCCGTCAACTCCTTGTCTTGGGCCTGGCCAGCCTGGGGGTTTGGGGAATGGGTCGCTTGGCCCGCGCCCAAAGCCAGATCCCGCCAGCTCCGGTTCGGCGAGTGGCCAGCCTCACCACCTTGACAGCCGATATTCTCTATCGCCTGGCTCCGGACAAGCTGGTGGGGATCCCGTCCGGGCGCTTGTTGGAGGCGGATCCCCGCTTTCAGGGCATAACTCGGCTGGGGCTGGGCAACCAACCTAACCTGGAGCAAATCGTGGCCCTGCAACCGGACTGGGTGGTGGGGGCCAGTGGCTTTCACACGGCTTTGGCAGAACGATTGCAGGCATTGGGGATCCCCACCTATCTCACGCAGGTGGACAGTTGGGCTGCCCTGGAAGCAACCATCGCCACTCTGGCTGCTGCCTTGGGGGCGGATCCGGATCCCTTGCTGCGGGAGTACGGATCGCTTTTGCCCCAGGAGCTGCCCCCAGTTCGCCCCAAAACCCTGCTTTTGGTGGGCACCCAGCCGATTCTCTCTCCCAACCGGCAAAGCTGGGCCGGGGATCTGCTGGAGCGCTTTGGCGCCGATAACCTGACGGCTGCCCTGCAAAGCCAAGGGCAATTTCGCGGCTATGTCACCCTTGCGGCAGAGCGCATCCTGGAAGCCAACCCCGAGGTTTTGTTGGTGGTCAACCCGGAGGCGGCGGATCCCTTGGCCTTTTTCCGTTCCCGCCCCTTTTGGAATCAACTGCAAGCTGTTCAAACCCAGAGGGTCTATGGATTTGACTACTACGGCTTGGTCAACCCCGGCACCCTGGAGAAGATTAGAGCGGCCTGCGAGCAGTTGGCCCGGATTTTTTCGGAGGGCTGACCCAAGGGAACGCGGGAGATAGCCTTCCTGTTTGAAATATCTTGAAATATCTTTCTAGTCCAAGCTGTAGCGGGTGAGGCGCTGCACCTGGTCGGGGGTGAGGCCCAGCTCTTGGGCAATCTGGGCGGCCACCCGATCCGGATCCAGCTCCGGAAATTCAAATTCCAGCTTGCGCAAATGGGGATTGGTGGTCGTCACCTCCACCTTGGTGTAGCCGCGGCGGCGGCGGATCTCCGCTTGGATGGAGAGAATATCCAGAGTTAGAATGGCCTGCTGCTGGCTGCGAATGGCCAAAGGCTGGACCTGCGGGCGGGGACGGCTCAGCACTTGGCCGGTCACCCATTCTCCGCCCACCCCAAACAGGATCCCGGCCAGGGGCAAGGCCAGCCAGAAGTCGGCCCCCAGGCTGGGCTCACGTGACTGAAGAAGCTTGAACGGGTTGGCCATGGTTTGAGGGATCCGGGAGATGGCTTTTCTCCGCCATCCTAGCCTGGCAGAGTGGGATCGGTGGGTAGCAAGCGGGACATGCGAATTTTGTTGGTGGAAGACGACCTGGAGCAGTTGGAGCCTTTGCAGGCTGCTCTGGCCAAGTGCGGCCATGTGGTGGACTGCGCCAGCGAAGGGGAGACGGCTGCCTGGCTGATGGAGGAGAAAGCCTATGATCTCCTCATCTTGGATTGGATGCTGCCGGGGATCAGCGGGATCCAACTCTGTCAGCAGTACCGCCGCTCGGGGGGATGCGCACCGGTGCTGATGTTAACCGCCAAGGATGCCACGTCGGACATCGTACAGGGGTTGGATGCGGGGGCAGACGACTACCTGGTCAAGCCGGTGGATCTGATAGAGCTGCTGGCGCGGGTGCGGGCGTTGGGGCGCCGTTCCCCCCAATGGCAAGGCGACAGCCTCAGCCTCGGATCCCTGCAGTTGCACCTGGCCAGCCTCACCCTGGAGCGGCAGGGGCGGCAAGTGCAGCTTTCGGGCAAAGAGTTTCAGTTGATGGAGTACCTGATGCGCCACCCCCACCAGGTGCTCAGTCGGGGCCAGATCGAGCAGGCGGTGTGGGAGTGGGGCTGTGAGCCGGAAAGCAATGCCGTGGCGGCGCTGGTGCGGCGGTTGCGGTTACGGTTAAAGGAGGTGGAGGCCCAGGATTGGCTGGAGTCGGTGTACGGCCAGGGGTACCGGCTGCGCATCCCCTCCCCGGAAGCAGACCCATAGAAGCAGTTCCCTAGAGGTGGCATGGAGGCCAAAAGAGCCGGGCCAAAGCATTCTCTCCCGCGGCTGGGCTGGGACTGGGTTTCTCTGAGGCCAACTTTTCAGCAGCACCTGAGCCAGAAGGCCGCGACAAAAAAGGCGGAATTGTTTCAGCACAGCCGCCGTCGCTTGGCCCGCAGCTTTGCCGGTGTGATGGGCGGGATCCTGCTGGTGTTTGCCGCCGTCTTCTACCGCTTGGAAGTGGAGAACCAGTTGCAGGCTTTTGACGAGGAGCTGCAGGTTCAGGCCGGGATCATGGCGGCAGCCATTAAGTACGAGCTGCGCCAGGGGCAGTGGCGGTTGGTGTTGAACGAGGTGCCCTTTTTGGGGGGGAAAACCCAACCCCTCGACCATCACTTGGCCTATGTGCGCTGGTTCGATCCTGCTCCCGGCACCGGAAGGGAAAGCTTGGGATCCCTGCGCCAATACACGGGATCCCCTCCCCCTCTGAAGTGGTTTGCCTTAGATAGCCCTCCCCACCACCTGTCTTTGGGGTTTGAGACGGTAGCGGCGGAAGAGGGCAGGCTGCTGCGCCAGCTCACCCTACCGGTGCAACAGGGGGATCAGATCCTGGGCTACTTGCAACTGGCGGTGCCGCTGGAGCCGCTGCAACTGAGCTTGGGCCGTCTGCGCTGGGGGTTGGGGATCGGGATCCCGCTGACGCTGGCGTTGATCGGCGGGGCCGGCTGGATCTTGGGGGGGCTGGCGATGCAGCCGATTCGTCGCTCCTACGAGCAGTTGCAACGCTTCACTGCCGATGCTTCCCACGAGTTGCGCGCCCCCCTGGCCGCCCTGATGAGCAATGCCCAGATGGCTCTGCTTGCCCCGGAAGAAGCGCAGCCCCGCCTAGAAAAGGTGGTGAGCAGCGCCCGCCGCCTCAGTGATTTAATCGATACGCTGCTGCAGTTGGCCCGCCAGCAGGGATCCCTGCCTTTGGAGGATCTGCCCCTGGTGGACTTGCGGGAGCTGGTGCAGGAGCTGGGCGAACAATACCGGCCCCAAGCGGAGTCCCTGGGGCTGCGCTGGCAATGCGACCTGCCGGGGCCTGCCGGGAAATGGTTGGTGCGGGGGGAGGCGGCCCTGCTGCGGCAGGCGGTGGAAAACCTGCTGCGCAATGCCCTGCAGTACACCCCCGCCGGCGGCACGGTGCAGGTGAGCCTGGAAAGCCGGCCTCCCTGGGTTAGCATCCACGTGAAGGATACAGGCATCGGCATCCCTCCTGAGCACCTGCCCCACCTGTGCGAGCGGTTTTACCGGGTGGACACGGCCCGCGCCCGCCATACGGGGGGATTTGGGCTGGGCCTGGCCTTGGTCCACCAGATCGTTACCGCCCATCGGGGATCCCTGCGGGTGGCCAGCCGGGTGGGGGAGGGGTCGGTGTTTACGGTGGAGCTGCCCTTGTCATCTTCACGTCATTTTCTTTCGCCATTCTCAAGATAAGCCGCAAGGGAAAGCCCCCAGAACTCCGCCCAAAGAGCGCGAACGGGCCAACCCCAAACCGGCTTGTCCTGTCGATTGGAGTTTGTAACCATGACGATGCGTGCTTCCTTCACCCGTACCCTCGGCTGTTCCCTACCGATTTTGGTGCTCCTCACTCCCCTGGTGCTGGGATCCCCGGCGCAAGCCCAGCGGGGCCGGCCCTCGGCTCCTGGAACTGCAGCCCCCGTGCCAATGCAGCCGAGTTGGCAGAGCCCGCGGGAGCTGGAGCGAGTCAACCACGACCTGGCCAAAGCGCAGCGGGACCTGGCGGAAGCCAGCTTCTTCGCCCAGCGGGGATCCTCTCCGGAAGCGGCCCGTCTTCTGGAGCTGAGCCGCCAGAGCTTTGCCGAGGCCCAGAAGGCTCTGCAAGGGGGGAATGTCTTTGCCGCCCGCGAGCAGGCCAAGGCGGCGGAAAACCTGGCCAAAGCCGCCAAAGCTCTGTACGAAGCGGAGCTAGGCTTTGGGGGCCCTCCTGGCCGTTCCTTCTTCGAAGCCCCCCTCCGCGCCCAAGAGTCCCTCAGCCGGTTGCAAGCGGAGATGACCTTCGCCAACATCACCTCCGGCCCTGTAGCCGAGCTGCAGCAGCAAGCCCAACAGTTGTTGGGCAGGGTCAATGCCGATCCCGCTAGCTACACCTTCGCCGACTACAGCCGCAGCAAAGCCGCCTTCCACTCGGCCCGCGCCGCCTTGCACCTGTTGGCGGCTGAGCGCCTGAGCGGTCTGGGATCCCTGAGCAGCTTCTGAGTGGGTCTGCTGACCCCGAGGCAGTTGCGTTAGAGTAAAAGCCCCCGCCGCGGGGGCTGTTCTTCTGCCCAGAAATCCAGAGCCAAGAGCGCACGGCTGTCGAGTGTACCTGCGTTTTCTGCACCTGTGGCACTTTCGCAACTACCGGGATCAAAAGATCTCCTTCGAGGCGCCCAAGACCATCCTGGTGGGGGAGAACGCCCAGGGCAAGACCAACCTCTTGGAGGCGGTGGAGCTCTTGGCCACCCTGCGCTCGCGGCGGGCCGGTCGGGATCGGGAGTTGGTGCAGCAGGGGGCAGAGAAGGCCCGGATCGCCGCCACGGTGGAGCGGCTGGGGGTGGCCCACGAGCTGGCGATGGAGCTGCGCAGCCAAGGGGGGCGATCCCTAAGGGTTAACGGCCAGGGGCTACGGCGACAATCGGACTTTTTGGGGCAGGTGAGTGCCGTGGTGTTCTCCAGCCTGGATCTGGAGCTGGTGCGGGGAGCTCCAGAAGCGCGGCGCACCTGGCTGGACGGGGTGTTGCTTCAACTGGAGCCGGCTTACCTGGGCCTGGTGGAGCAGTATCGTCAGATCCTCAAGCAGCGCAATGCCCTCTTGAAGCAGGATCCGTTGGCTGCGGGCGACAAAGTACCTCAGATGGCCTTTTGGGACGCGCAACTGGCCACCCTTGGCAGCCGCATCCTGCGCCGCCGCGCCCGGCTGTTGCAGCGGCTAGAACCCCTGGCCGCCCGCTGGCACCAGGCCATCAGCGGCGGACGGGAGACCCTCAGCCTCACCTACCGCCCGCAGGTGCCCCTGCCGGATCCCCAGGCCGATCCCAAGGTGGTTCAAGCCCAATTTTTGGCCGCGATCCGCGCCAAGGCTGCTGCCGAACAGGCCCTGGGCACCTCTCTGGTTGGCCCCCACCGAGACGAGGTGGAGCTGGGCATCGACGGAGTTGCCGCCCGCGCCTATGGATCCCAGGGGCAGCAGCGCACCTTGGTCTTGGCCCTCAAATTGGCGGAGCTGGAACTGATCGAGCAGGTGAAGGGGGATCCGCCCCTGCTGCTGCTGGACGACGTGCTGGCAGAGCTGGATCTGCACCGCCAAAACCAGCTCTTGGAGGCGATTCAAGAACGGGTGCAGACTTTGGTTACCACCACCCACCTGGGATCCTTCGACGCCGCTTGGCTCCAAGGGGCGCAAATCCTGCAAGTGCACCAGGGGCAGATTGCTCCCTCCCCCGCCTCGCTCCCCTTGGCTTAAAGCAGGCCAATCCCATACCATACTCCCCTCTCCCTCTGGGAGAGGGGCCGGGGGTGAGGGCTCAGGGCCGCCCGCGATCCAGGCTGCGATACTGGATGGCCTCGGCGAGGTGGGTGGGGGCGATGGCCTCGGCACCCTCCAGGTCGGCGATGGTGCGGGCCACCTTGAGGATGCGGTCGCTCCCCCGCGCAGACAGGCCCAGCTTTTGGATGGCGCTCTCCAAGAGTTTGCGACAGGGCTCGGACAGGGCACACCACTGCCGCAGGTGGCGGGGTTGCATCTGGGCGTTGCAGTGGATCCCTGGCTCGTTTTGGAAGCGCTGCCGTTGGCGCTGCCGCGCCTGTTCCACCCGCTGCCGCACCGCTTGGGAAGATTCGCCGCCCTGGAGGCGGACAATTTCTTCTGGCTTGAGGCGGTTGACCCGCACCTGCAAGTCGATGCGATCCAACAGCGGCCCGGAGAGCTTGGACCAGTAGCGCTCCCGCTGCTGCGGCGTACAGGTGCAGGGCTGAACGGGATCTCCATAGAAACCGCAGGGGCAAGGGTTGGTGGAGGCCACCAGGGTGGTTTGGGCGGGAAACTCCAGAGAAACGCGGGCGCGGGAGATGGTGACCTTGCCATCTTCCAAAGGCTGGCGCAGCACCTCCAACACCTCCCGCCGGAATTCCGTCAGTTCATCCAGGTACAGGACACCGTGGTGAGCAAGGGAGATCTCGCCAGGCTTGGGGTAGGGGCCACCACCCACCAGCGCCACCGCCGAAGCCGAGTGGTGGGGAGCCCGAAAGGGCCGCTGCGTAATCAGGGGAGTCTGGCGCCCCAGGTGGAGATTTTGCCGCAACAGGCCGGCTGCCGAGTAGATGCGGGTAATTTCCAACATCTCTTCCCACTGCAGCCGCGGCAAAATGCCGGGCAGACGACGCGCCAGCATGGTCTTGCCCGCTCCCGGGCTGCCCACCAGCAACAGGTTGTGGCCGCCGGCCGCCGCGATCTCCAGGGCTCGTCGGGCGTGCTCTTGCCCCTTGACATCGGCCAAATCCAGCAGGGGTTCCGTTTCGGTGGGCAGCATCTGCTCCCGCTGGATCCGCACCGGCTCAACTCCCTGGGGGTTTTGCAGCCAGCTCACCACTGCCGCCAAAGAGGGCAGCCCATACACCTGGATCCCTTGCACCAGCGCCCCTTCCGGGCCGTTTTCTCGGGGCACCACCAGGCGGCGGATCCCCATCTCGGCGGCGCTGGCGGCGATGGGCAAAACTCCCGCCACAGGACGCAGGGTGCCATCCAGGGCCAATTCCCCCAGCAGCAGGGTGTTGGCCAGCGCTTCCCGCTCAACTACTCCTGCGGCTGCCAGGATGCCGATGGCAATGGGCAGATCGAAGCTGGGGCCCTCTTTGCGCAGATCGGCGGGGGCCAAGTTGACGATGATCCGCCGCTGGGGCAGGGCAAAGCCGGAGTTCTTGATGGCCGCCCGTACCCGCTCTTTGGCCTCCTGAACGGCTGTATCGGGCAGCCCCACCAGGGTAATCTGGGGCAAGCCACCGCCCACATCCACCTCTACCGTGACCCCCACGGCCTTGAGTCCCACCAGGGCAGCAGCAGTGACCTGAGCAAACACCCCAGTTGCCTCCCCGAGGAAAGTCTTTAGCTTAATCCTGGCAGAAGTTTTGGCCTCTGCCCTGGCCAGGGATCCCTGCGCTCTGGCTGCAGGGGCTTGGGGAGAATGTCACAATCGTTTCAGGCTTTCCCTGCCCCTCAAAAGGGGGCACTCCCCTCAGCCGACAAGGCAATGGAGGGAGGGCCCTCATCGCTAGGAGGCTATCCCAGTGGTCTTTCCTACTTCCGACCCTCCCTTTGACCATTTTTCTGGCCCCGGGGAAGAGCCCATCCCAGCGTGGGATGAGCTGGAAGAGCAGGTACAGCAGTTTGCCCGCTGCTACCGAGGGCAAGTGGCCCAGCTCAGCCCACCAGAGCTGGGAAAGGCGCTGCAAGTCTTGTTGCAGCTAACACAAGCCCTGGCAGCTCACCTTGCAGAGGGCAGGGAAGGGATCCCGGCTACCCCTGTTCAGGCCCCAAGCTGGCGGGATCTGGAACGGGCTATCTCCCTGCAAAGCCACTTGCTCTTTTTCCCCCTGGAGCTGCAGTCCCTGTTGGCTGTCTCTCCCGACGAGCCTGCCGCCGAGTTGCCGCCCGAGCCAGAGGAGCGGCGCTTGGATCTTTTGGCTGCTGCCTGTGCCGATCCAGGGCTGCGCCCCTTTCGCCAGTTTCTGTGTGGCCTCCTCCAGCAGCGAGGTCACCAGCAGGCGGAGCCTCTGGAACGTCTACTCCACCAGCAGCGCCTGGCCGGACGCTTGGCCTGGCGGCAGTTGTGGCAAGTCACCCTTAGCTCCCCCGCTCTCCCCCAACAGCAGTCGACTGAAACCCTTGCCCACCTGCAGAGCCTGCAAACCCACCCCAGCGCTGAGATCCGCTGGGCGGCCTACCAGCGGTTGGGCCAACACCTAGAAGCCCATGCAGAGCTAGGGGGATTTATTCTCAGCGTCCTCATCCGCGACCACCTCTGGGAAGCCCAGTGGCGGGGCTACGATTCTGCCGCCGAGCTTTACCTGGCTCGCCATGGCCTCGGCCAGCCCTTTTGGGAGCAGCTGCTGGACGGGATCCGCGATCGCTTCGACCTGTTCCAGCGCTACTACCGCCTAAAAAGCCGCGCCCTGGGCCGTTCCATCCGTACCTGCGACCTCTATGCGCCCTGGGGGGATCCGGCTCCTCCCCTCACCGCCGCCGAGGCTACCTCCCTGGTCTGGGCGGCCCTGCAAGAGTTCTGCCCCGACTGTGCAGCCCAGGCCAAACCCTGGTTACCGGAAATCCGCTCCAACTTGGAAGCACCCGCCGGCAAGCCAGAGACGCCATCGTTAGGGGGTGAACCCCTCGCCTTGCTGCTGCAAGCCCTTGAAGCCCTCAGCCGGCGGCTCCGGCCTGAGGGGCCTCGGGTTTGGCTGGATCTGGAGGAGCTGCAAGGAACTGTCCAGCCCTCCTGGGAAATTCGGGTGCACACCGCGTTTTTACAGCAGATGCTGCTCGACTACCTGCTGGAGGGGGCGCGGGGCACGCCGGCGCCACCTCGTCTCCGCGATCGGGGAAGCGGGCCGGAGGCCTTGCGCTCCGGCAGCCTTACCTTGGCCCAGGCCCTGTTGATTCACCACCTGGAGGCGCAGTTGCAAGCCGTGTTCTACCAGAGCTTGATTGCGCGGCTGGAGCTGCTCCTCTACCGGTCGGAGATCTCGCAAGGCGACACCGCTCCACTGGCCCCATCCGAGGCTGGCCCTACCTACTGGGTCGGCGAAGAGTGGCTGAAGCTGAGCCAGGAGCTGTGCGGCGATGCGGTGGAGCTGTTGCCGGAAGAGCAGTTCCGCTGGGTGGGGATGCCGGAGCTGTTTCTGCGCCCCTTCAGCGCCCCTCAGGTCAGCCTGGCCAGCCTGGTTGCCCTGGCCTGTTACCGCCAGTATCATCTGTCTCCGCGGACCTTTTTGCCCAGCTACCTGAATTGGCTGGCCAGCCCGCCCGGATCCCTAAGCTGGGCAGAATCGGCCCAGCTGCTCCAGGTGGAGCTAAGCGACCCAGAGGCAGTGTTGCAGGGGTTGGAGGAACTGGAGCATTGGATCGAGGTGCTGGAAGAGCTGCTGGAAGAGGATCAAAACTAGGGGACTGCGGCCAGCTGACCTTTGGCGTAGCGAGAAGGAGACAGCCGCGCCATCAACTGCCACGGCCGCAAGCGCGGCTCCGTCACTGAGGTGCTGGTCTTGTCAAAATAGCTGGCCCTGGCTACTCAATCACCACATTCTTGGGCGCGCCGTTCACCTCGGGGCGCCCCTGGTTGAAATTGGCCAAAAAGGTATCCGGATCCTTGAGGCTGAAGACCAGCTTTTTGCAGGGTACTTGCAGCCCCAGCGGCCCCAGCAGAGGGATGAAGAGGGTCTTTTCCTGCAGCAGCGGAATGGCAACCACCCCCTGGGTGCTGGTTACCGCGCCCACCAACCCCTGGAAATCGGTGCGCACACCCAGGCCGTAGAACCAGGGCCAGGAGAAGCGCTCCCCTCGTCCCAACTCGCTTAGAGAAAAGGTTTCGTTGAACAAGTTGCCCACCCGCACCATTAACTTGTCCTGCAGCAGATCGACGTATGCCGACTCGCTGCCCACCCCAAACAGAGCCAGCGGCAAACTTGCCAGGGGATTGGAGTCGATGGCCATGTAGTAGCGCATGAGAAATCTCCGAGTCACAAACAGAAAGACCAGGTAAGCCGCGGCTCCCAGCCCTGCTAATTATAAAAAATCTTCCCCGCTGCCGAACGGACAAAAAGGCATTCCATCTGCCCTTAAGCTAAGTGGGTATGATGGGTTGCGTTCTTTCGGCAAGCCACTGGCCAGCGAGGAAAACAGGATGGATTTGCGCGCCTTCATCCGCTTGGTGCCCGATTTTCCCAAACCCGGGATCCTCTTTCGCGACATAACCCCCCTGCTGCGGGATCCAGCAGGCTTTCGGGCGGCAATTGAACAGTTGGCTGCCGGTACTGCCACTATGGGATCCCTGGACTATGTGGTGGGCATTGAGTCGCGGGGGTTTATTCTGGGGGCTGCTTTGGCTCAGCATTTGGGGTTGGGATTTGTCCCGGTTCGCAAACCCGGCAAGTTGCCACCGCCGGTGCTTAGCCAAAGCTATAGTCTAGAGTACGGCCAAGACCAGCTGCAACTTCATGCCCACGCCCTGCGCCCCGGCGACCGGGTGGTGATCGTGGATGATGTCATCGCCACCGGGGGCACTGCTGCCGCCACCGCTCAGTTGGTGGCCCAGAGCGGCGCTGAGGTGGGAGGGTTTGCCTTTCTAATTGAGCTGGCTTTCTTGTCGGGCCGCAAGCTCCTGCCCCCTGAGATCCCCACCCATGTGGTGATGGTGGACGAATCCAACTAGGGGATCCACACCTCACCGCAGGCGCAGCGGCTGGCGGACGGCCACCTCTGTTGCTTTGGCTTTGGGCAGGGGTTGGGTCAAGTGGCTGAGCTGAGCCTGGGCCTGCAGCTGCTCCTCAATCCAGTCGGCCAGCTCCCGCATGTAGAGGGCCACATGGAGGGCGTGGTCGCGCCGCACTGGCTCCACCCCCTTTTCGGCGAGGCGGGCCAGGATAACCGGATCGCTGAGCTCTTCCAGGGCAGCAAAGTCCTCTGGCCGGTCAAACCCCAGCTCTGCCATCTTCTCAAACACATACCCCAGCCGCAGGCCCGTGGCCTGGCACCGGGCTTGCCAGGGATCCCTCAGGACAAAGGCAGCGGTGCGATAGGCTGTTTGGGCAATGGTGCGCCAAGTGCCGCGGTGGATGTGTAGGCTAAGCTGCTGCTGATTCCAGCCCAGGGCTTCTCGCACCAGCAGGCCGCAATTGCAGCGGGTACTATCCCGCCAGCAGTACTCGCGATCCCAAAAGCCCCAGTGCTGGGCCTGCAAGCGATCGGCGGTGCGGCGCAAAAGGGCCGCCAGCTCCGGTGTAGGACGCATCATCAAGGCGGCAGAGGAGATCCCTTCCAGTCTAGGCAGGCGGGCGGCTGGGAACAACCCAGGCTTAATCCTTTTTTGAATTAACTGAATCTGTTGCTTGAACCTGGGTATCTTCAGCAGCCAAAGACCGTTGCCGCTGACGGTGGCGTTGCCAGGCCCCCCAGCTTACTCCCGCCAACAGCAGCGAGGCCCCGCCCAGATAGGTACCCCCTGCCGGCAGGCCGGCCAGGGCCAAGGCCAGGGATCCCCCCCAGAGGGTCATGGCGTAGATCAAGAGTACTGAATGCCGCTGCGACAGGCCGGCTTTGAGCAGGCGATGGTGCAAGTGGCCCTTGTCGGGATGAAAGGGGGACTTGCCTCTAGCCAGCCGCTTGAGGATCACGGCAGACATATCCAAAATCGGCACGGCCAGGATAAAAAACGGCAGGGCCACCGCCAGCGTGGTTACCCCCTTGGCCACCCCAATGACCCCGATCCCGGCCAGGGTAAAGCCCAGAAAGTAGGCTCCCCCATCTCCCATGAAGATCTGGGCCGGGTTGAAGTTGTAGCGCAAAAAGCCCAGGCAGGCCCCGGCCAAGGCTGCCGCCAGCATGGCCGCCGCCGGCCGATCCAGGAGCAGCGTTACCATCAGCATCACGACTGCTGCGATCCCCGACACGCCTGCCGCCAAGCCATCCAGGCCGTCCATGAAGTTGATGGCGTTGGCCATCCCCACCAGCCACAGCAGGGTAACCAGCAGGCTCAGCCATACCGGAAAGGGCCAGATGCCGATCCCCGGTAGGTTAATGAACTCGATGCGCACCCCCACTCCCCAGGCGGCGGCAGCCACCCCAAACTGCATCGCCAGGCGGGAAAAGGGCGACAACTGGAACAGATCGTCGGCCAGGCCGATCAAAAAAAACAAAACGCCGCCAATGGTTACCCCCCAGATCTCGTACTCCTGCTCGGTGCGCAAGCCGGCGAAGGCTCCGGCTCCCCAGAGCAAGAGTAGTGCCACCAGGTTGCCAAAAAAGATAGAGACCCCCCCTAGGCGCACCATCGGCTGCCGGTGGATCTTGCGCTCATCGGGAAAATCCAACTGGCCGCTGCGGATCCCGACCGCCTTCACCACCGGGGTTGCCCAGAGAACCACACAGGCAGCAGCCAAAAAGGCAACCAAGTAAGGCATGGCAAGCCGTAGCGAGGATGGCGGTTATCCCAAGTGAGGGTAGAGCGGAAAACGGCGGCAGAGCTGAGCAACCCGCTGACGACAGTCTTCAAGAACGCCTGGATCCTCCGGTCGGAACAGGCAATCGGCAATGATCTCCCCGATTTCCTCGAATTCTGCCGGCCCTAGGCCGCGGGTGGTCAAGGCCGGGGATCCCAGGCGCAGGCCGCTGGCCACAGAGGGCGGCTGCGGGTCAAAGGGGATGGTGTTTTTGTTGGCAGTAATGTGGATCTCTTCCATCAGGCGATCCGCCCGCTTGCCTGTCATCACTGGATCAGCAGCCCCGTTTTTCTCCAGCACCGCCGAGACCGAGCGCAGATCCAGCAACACCAGGTGGTTGTCGGTGCCCCCTGAAACCAGCCGGATGCCCCGCCGCTGCAGCGTTGCCGCCAGCGCCTGGGCATTGGCAATGACCTGGGCTGAGTACTGGGCAAAGCTGGGCTGCAGGGCTTCTCCAAAGGCCACCGCCTTGCCGGCAATGACATGCTCCAAAGGCCCCCCTTGGCTGCCGGGGAACACCGCCTTGTCCAGCTTTTTGCCCAGTTCCGGGTCGCGGGTGAGGATCAGCCCGCCGCGTGGCCCCCGCAGCGTCTTGTGGGTGGTGGTGGTGACCACATCGCAGATAGGTACCGGGTTGGGGTGGTGGCCGGTGGCCACCAGGCCGGCAATGTGGGCGATATCGGCCATTAGATAGGCCCCCACCTCGTCGGCAATGGCGCGGAAAGCGGCAAAGTCAATGATCCGCGGATAGGCCGAGTAGCCGCAGATAATGAGCTTAGGCCGGTGCTGCCGGGCCAGATCCCGCACCTGGTCGAAGTCAATCCGCTCCGTCTGGGGATCCACACCATAGTGCACCACGCGGAACCACTTGCCGGAGACGTTCACTGGCGAGCCGTGGGTGAGGTGGCCGCCGTGGGCCAGATCCATGCCCATGATCGTGTCTCCCGGCTGCAGCAGGGCCAGGAAAACGGCAAAATTGGCCTGGGCGCCGGAGTGGGGCTGCACGTTGGCGTGGGCCGCTCCAAAGAGTTGCTTGGCGCGGTCGATGGCCAGTTGTTCGATCTCGTCGATAAACTCGCAGCCGCCGTAGTAGCGCTTGCCGGGCAGCCCCTCTGCATACTTGTTGGTCAGCACCGAGCCCTGGGCGGCCAGGACAGCCGGCGAGGTGAAGTTCTCGCTGGCAATCATCTCCAGGTGATCCCGCTGCCGGTTGAGCTCCTGCTGGATGAGGCGGTAGACGACGGGATCCGTTTCCGCCAAAATGGCCAGGTTGTCCCGGGGAGTGGTCAAGCTTTGCGGAGCGGCTACCATGGTGACGCCAAGAGCGAACGTTGCAAAGAAAAAGATCCAGAATTGCCCCGCTGTCGCGACAGCGTTGCGGAGCAACATCGTAACACGATTGGGGCCGGGCTGGGGGATCCCGCAGCGGCCAAACCCAGAGCCAAAGGCCGCTTTGTAAAGAATATTTTTAGGCCCCAGGTCTGGTCACCAGCCGGGGTAAAGTGAGGAGCAGGTTCACAGCACTGGGTTTTAGGGAGTTGGCTATGACCGACGCGCAAGTTTTCACCATCCTGGCCATTGCCCTGGTGCCGGCCGTGATGGCCGCGCTCCTGGGATCCGCCTTGGCCCGCAGCTAGTTTCCATCTGGAATAAGGTTGCTCTGGATCCCTGGGCCTGTCCTACAGAGCAGGCCCTTTTGAGTTGAGGCGCAGAGGCCGCGCCTGGGGCTCTTTGCCATTGGCTAAAGTTGGATTAGAGAGACTACCGGCAGCCGACCCAGAAGCAACTTGAGCCAGGTGGATCTACAGCGGCTTCAGCGCGCCCTTTCTCTAGAGGCGGAGTTGGGATTTACCGACCTGCGGGGGCGAGAGCAGACCTTCTCCCAGTTTTTGCAGAGCGTGTTTGGCCAGGATCCCCCTGCGGGTTGGACGCTGGATGGAGAGGAGCGACGGCGGTGGAAAGAACTGGGATCCCGCTATCGCCTCTACCCCCAGTTGGAGCTGGCGGAGCGGCAGCACCTGGTGGCGGAAACCCGCCGCTGGCTGGATCGGCTGCGTCGTCAGCAAGAGCAAGCCCAATCTGGCCCACCCAGCCCTGCTTTGCCCCCGCCCAAGGGCCTCAGCTTGGAGCAGCCGCTGCAATTTCTCAAGGGCATTGGCCCCAAGTCGGCGGAGAAGCTGGCACAACTGGGCCTGCACACTGTGCGCGATGCCCTCTACTACTTCCCACGGGATCACCTGGACTATTCCCGCCGGGTGCTCATCCGCCAGGCCAAGGTGGGGGAGACCGTTACCCTGGTGGGGACGGTGAAAAGCTGCAGTTGCTTTACCAGCCCCAAAAACCCCTTGCTGACCATCTTGAACCTCAAGATTGCCGACAAAAGTGGCATAGTCACCCTCAGCCGCTTCTACAGCGGGCGGCAATTTGCCCAGCGCAGTTGGCAGGCGGCCCTGGAGCGGCAGTACCCCAAGGGGGCAGTAGTGGCGGCCAGCGGCCTGGTGAAAAAGGGCCGCTTGGGCCTGACGCTGGACAACCCGCAACTGGAGGTGCTGGGGGGAGAGGGCGAGGATCCGGAGAGATTGGGCAAGATTCTACCCGTTTACCCCCTTTCAGAAGGGATCCCCGCCGATCTGGTGCGCAAGGCCGTCCAGCTCGCCCTGCCGGCAGCTGCCTTGGTGGAGGATCCCTTGCCGGAGCCCCTGAAGCGGCAGTTGCAGCTGTTGGACTTGCCCCTTGCCCTGCAGCAGATCCACTTTCCCAAGACGCAAGAGCTGCTGGCCCAGGCCCGGCGGCGGCTGGTGTTCGATGAGTTCTTCTACCTGCAACTTAGCCTCTTGCAGCGGCGGCAGCGCTACCGCGCCCGGGCCCAAGCTGTCCCCCGCTACCAGCCGGCCAGAGGAGAGCTCTTGGACCGCTTCTACCAAATCCTGCCCTTCCAGCTGACCGCTGCCCAGCAGCGGGCCATTGACGAGATCCTGGCGGATCTGCGGGATCCCTTGCCCATGAACCGCCTGCTGCAGGGGGATGTGGGATCCGGCAAAACTGTGGTGGCGGTGGCGGCCTTGCTGGCGGCGATTCAATCCGGCTGGCAGGCGGCCCTCATGGCCCCCACCGAGGTCTTGGCCGAGCAGCACTACCGCAAGCTGGTGGAGTGGCTGAGCCAACTGCAAGTGCCCGTTGAACTCTTGACCGGCTCCACCCCCCCCGCCAAGCGGCGCGAGATCCTGCGGCAGTTGCAGACCGGGGAGCTGCCCCTAGTTGTTGGTACCCATGCCCTCATCCAGCCGGCGGTGCAGTTTCGCAACCTGGGCTTGGTGGTTATCGACGAGCAGCACCGCTTTGGCGTCGAACAGCGGGCTGCCCTGCAACAGAAAGGGGATCACCCCGATGTCCTGACCATGACGGCCACCCCCATCCCCCGCACCCTTACCCTGGCCCTGCACGGGGATCTGGATGTTACCCAAATTGACGAGTTGCCCCCGGGGCGCAAGCCGGTGCATACGGTGGTGGCTCGACCCGGGGATCGCCTGCAGGTGGTGCGGCTGATGGAGCGGGAAATTGCCCAGGGACGGCAGGCCTACGTGGTGCTGCCCCTGATTGAGGAGTCGGAGAAGCTGGATCTCAAGTCAGCCATTGAAGAGCACCAGCGCCTGCAGGAGAAAGTCTTCCCCCAGTTCCGGGTGGGCCTGCTGCACGGGCGCCTGAGCAGCAGCGAGAAGGAGGCGGTTATCGAGGCCTTTCGCCGGCGGGAGCTGGATATCCTTGTCTCCACCACGGTGGTGGAGGTGGGCGTGGATGTGCCCAACGCCTCGGTGATGCTGGTAGAGCATGCCGAGCGCTTTGGCCTCTCCCAGCTCCACCAACTGCGGGGGCGGGTGGGGCGGGGATCCGACCAGGCCTACTGCATTCTAATGACGGGATCCCAAAGCGAAGAGGCCCTGCGCCGGCTAAAAGTCCTGGAGCAGTCCCACGATGGCTTTTTCATTGCCGAGATGGACCTGCGCTTCCGCGGCCCTGGGGAGGTGATGGGCACCCGCCAGTCGGGGCTGCCCGACTTTGCCCTGGCCAGCCTCATGGACGACCAAGAGGTGCTGCAGTTGGCCCGCCAGGCGGCCGAGCAGCTCATTGCCCAAGACCCGGAGCTGCAGCAGTGGCCCCGCCTGCGCCGCATACTGGAAGAACGCCAGGCCCGCCTGTTGGGGCCGGCTTTGTTGACGTGACATACTCCCGTCCCTCACCCTAAAGCGCTCCGCGCCGCTGACGCGAACGGGTAGAGGGCGGGCTTCTCGGTGACTCCTGCTACCGCATAGGACGTTTTCCGAGCTTTAAGAACAGGATGCCCCACCGCTCTGGATTTGATTACCCTTGCCGAGTTGTGGTCCCGTGACAGCCTTAGCCCACAGTAGGGGCAATCGTGCCACCTTTCGTGGAGTTTTTTGGGAACCACCTGACCACACCCGGAACACTCTTGACTTGTGCCGTTTGGATTCACTGCAATCGTTAACAGCCCAGCTCTTTCAGCCTTGACCTTAAGAATTTGCAGGAATTGTCCCCACCCGGCATCATAAATAGACTTGGCTAGTCTGGTTCTAGCCAGACCCCCAATAGTAAGCGCCTCATGAGCAATGTGCTTCCCCCTACTTAACAACTCCTTTGCCGTCTTGTAGTGAAAATCTTTGCGCTGGTTGGCTACCTTCTGGTGCACTTTGGACAACCTCTTTACCGCTTTCTTGTAGCGGTTTGACCCTTTCTTTTTCCGGGATACGGCCCTTTGCAACCGCCTCAGCTTCTTCTCCGTCCGGCGATACAGCCTGTTAAGGGCTCAAGGGGTACAATAGCAGCACTTAGCAAACCAACTTCGGAACGAGGATGGATTGATCAGTAGTAAAGAAGTCTTCATTATCTGCTCCATGCTATATTTCCCAATTCTGCAAAGCTGCCGAATAAAATGCTTCAACACCGACCACATCATCTCAA
>NZ_JANSHG010000009.1:0-27605 GCF_047461555.1 Synechococcus sp. WC101 | reverse complement strand
GATGGGAGGCAGGGGGGCCTGGTCCGCCTGGGGATCGACGTGGGAGGCACCTTCACGGATCTGGTGCTCCTCCAGGAAGGCCAGATCCGGACAGCCAAGGTGCTCTCCACCCCCAGCCCAGAAGCGGGGGTCTTTGCCGCCCTGGACAAGCTGGGCCCAGTTGAGGTGGACGTGTTCTGCCACGGCATGACGGTGGCCACCAACGCCCTCTTGGAGCGCAAGGGATCCCCCACCCTGTTTCTGACCACGGCGGGCTTCCGGGATGTGCTGGCCATTGGTCGCCAAAACCGCCCTTCCCTTTACGACCTCACCCAGCCCAAGCCAGAGCCGGTGGTGCCCCGCCACCACTGCCTGGAGGTGAAGGAGCGCTGCAGCGCCGGCGGCGTGGTCGAGCCGCTGACGGAAGAGGAAATCCAGCGCGTCCTCCGGGAAGTGGGCGAGCGGGTAGAGCGGGATGGGATCCGTGCCGTGGGGGTGGGATTCTTGTTTTCTTTCCTCTACCCGGAGCACGAGCAGCGCCTGGGGGCGGCCCTGAGAGAGGCTTTCCCCGACTTGCATGTTTCCCTCTCCTGCGAAGTGGCGCCGGAGTTTCGGGAATACGAGCGCTTTAGCACCACGGCCATTGATGCCTACCTCAGCCCGGTGCTGGCGGGCTACCTGCACCGCTTGGCGCAGGGCTGCCGGCAGCGAGGGATCCCCGAACCCCTGATCATGCAATCCTCCGGCGGCGTCACTTCCATTGCCCAGGCAGCGGCTCATGCCTCGGTGGCGCTGCTTTCGGGGCCAGCGGGCGGCGTTTACGGGGCGGCCTACCTGGGCTGGCTGAGCGGCTATTCCCATCTGCTCAGCTTCGATATGGGGGGAACCAGTACCGATGTGGCCCTCATTCAAGACGGCCTCCCTCAGGTTACCCCGTCAGCGGTGGTGTGCGGCCTGCCGGTGCAACAGCCCCAGATCGACATCCATACCGTCAGCGCCGGGGGCGGATCCCTGGCCTCGCTGTTGCCGGGCGGGGGGCTGCAGGTGGGGCCGGAGAGTGCCGGCTCCAACCCTGGGCCGGCCTGCTATGGGCGGGGAGGAACGGCTCCCACGGTAACCGACGCCAACCTCTGGCTGGGCTACTTGCCGGATGGGGGCTGGCTGGGGGACGCTGTTTGCCTACGGCGGGACTTGGCCGGCCAGGCCATCGGAACGCTGGCGGAGCCCTTGGGTTTGACTTTGGAGGAGACGGCTGTTGGCATTCGCACCCTGGCCAATGTGGCCATGGCGCGGGCTTTGCGGGTCATCAGCGTGGAGCGGGGCTTGGATCCTGCCGATTTTGCCCTGTTGGCCTTTGGCGGAGCCGGGCCCATGCACGCCTGTGCCCTGGCGGAAGAGCTGGGGATCCGCCGCGTCCTCGTCCCAGCCTTTGCCGGTGTCCTCTCGGCTCTGGGTATGGCTTTGGCCGATCTGCGGCGGGACTACCGGCGGGCCATCCTGCAGCCGCTGCAACAGTTGGAGGGGGAAGGGGGAGGATCCCTTTTGGCCCAGTGGGCGGCGCCCCTCATCCGCCAGGCGCAAGCCGACCTGCAGGAGCCGGGGCTCTCCTTCAGCCTCGACCTGCGCTACCGCGGCCAGTCTTTTGAGCTGGAGATCCCGGCCCAGTTGTCGGATCCGGTTTCTCTCTTGGAGCAGCGGTTTCACCAGGCCCACCGCCAGCGCTACGGCTGGCAGGATCCCGACCAAGAGGTGGAGGTGATCCAGCTGCGTCTGCGGGCGGTACAAGCTTTGCCCCCTGTGCCTTTAAAGGCGCCGCCCCCCCTGCCAGGGGATCCTTTCAAGGGGGAGCGCCAGGCCTGGACGGGCGGCCGGATGCGACCGGTCCCAGTCTACGATCGGCGGCGCATGGGGGTGGGGTTTCAACTGGGCGGGCCAGCGATTGTGGAGATGCCGGAGGCTACCGTGGTGATCGAAGCCGGTTGGACGGGCAATATCGACGCCGTGGGAACCCTGATCCTGAGCTGCGGGTGATTCCGTTGCCAGGTGCGGCCCTCGGGAACCCTTCCTCAGCTTGGTTGCCAGCAGTTTTGCAAGGTTTTGAGGTTTTCTCTAAATTGGCAGGGCCCAGGTTATTGCGGCAGGGCGGACGATGGGACTCGAACCCACGAATGGAGGAACCACAATCCTCTGCCTTAACCGCTTGGCTACGCCCGCCAGGATCCTGGGGATCTAGCTTAGCATGGGACAAACAGAACAGAACCGCAAAGATTGAAGCGCCCCAACATGCTGCCCAGAACCGAACTACTGAAAGGAGCGGAGTATCGAGAAACCTTGGCGCGCATTCTGGATCTGGGGGAGCAAGCCCTCAAAACCTGGCAAGTGGTCTGGAGTGACTTTCTCTCCCCGGCAGAAGTAGCCGAGGTACAAAGCCGGTTGCACAACTTGGCCGAACTGCAGGTGATGGCCTGGGGAGGCTATGCCCAGGCAGAGCGGCAACGCCTAGCCCTGGCCCGCCCTGAGGTCAGCCTGGAGGTGGAAGGCGCAGAAGGGATCCCCTTGGCCGCCGTTCAAATCCAAGGAAACTTTCTTTTCGACCCGGCCACCCACCGCGACTTTTTGGGAGCCCTTTTGGCGACGGGAATTGCCCGCGAGAAGGTGGGAGACATCCTCGTGGTGGGCGAATTCGGGGCCCAGGCCATCGTTGTGCCGGAGCTGGTGGACTATCTCAGCCTCAACCTAACCCAGGTGCGCAGCGTGCCCGTCAAGGTCAGCCGGATCCCTCTCAGCCAGTTGAAGGTTCAACCGCCGCGGGTGAAGTCCATCACCAGCGTGGAAGCCTCTTTGCGCCTGGATGCAGTGGCCTCGGCAGGATTTGGCCTGTCTCGCAGCAAGATGGTGGAAGAGATCCAGCGGGGAGAGGTGCGGGTTAATTGGAAGCCGATTACCCAAGCCAGCTACACCGTCGGCCCCCAGGATTGGATTGCCATTCGCGGTCGCGGTCGGCTGCAAATTGAAGAGGTGGCCGAGACGAAAAAGGGCCGCTTTCGCATCCAGATGAAGCGGTATCTCTAGGTTTTTGGAGATCGGCTGCCCGCCTGAGCCGGGGCAAGATCGCGGCTCCTGGCAAATGTTAGGAAAAAGGGAAGAAGGCCCAAGGATAGAGCAAATACTCCAGGTAAAACAACTTCCAGATCAGTTGATAATAGGTGACAATCGCGTCGCGGCAACCCAGATCCAGGCGAACACCATAGCCCAAAAGGATCCCCAACCCCAGCCCATGTCCTAACAGCATCCAGGCGCCCCGGCCCATGAGGAGAAAATAGCTTCCCAAAGCGATAAAGGCTAGGTAACAAGCGGCCAAAATGCCGATGCAAAACTTTGAGATCCTCTCCTGGCCAAAGCGCAACGAAAAGGTGGCAATGGCAAACCGGCGATCCCCCTCCATGTCGGGAATATCCTTGAAAAGGGCGATCACCAGCCCAAAAATAGACATAAACCCTGTCAGAAAAACAATGGGAGCAGAAAGCTCGACTCCCCCCTGCATCAACTGCTGAAAATGGCTGTACAGGCCCAGATTGACGATCAACCCCCGCACACAATAGATACAAGCCGAGGCCGCCAGCGGAAACCGCTTCAACCGCAGGGGGGGCAGGGAGTAGGCCGTGCCGATCCCGTTGCTCAACAGCACCGTCAACAACAGGTACGGGATCCCTGTCAGGGCCAATAGGATGGATGCCACCCCGCAGGCGGCGACGATCCCCACCCCCTGTCGCCAACTCAGGGAGCCGGCGGCCAAGGGCAGATGGGGTTTGTTGATGCGGTCGATCTCGATATCCGTGAGCTGGTTGAGGCCGACAATGTAGACATTGGCCGCCAGACAAGCCACCCAAGCCACGCCCAACTGGGGAAGGACAGCTAGCAGGGCCGTTGGTTCAGCGGCCACGAACCCGGCCAGCAAGTAGAGGCCCAGTAGACTGGCACTGGTGCCGTAGACGGTGTGGGGCCGAGCAAAACGCCAAAGAACCTGCCAATTTGGGGTCATTCTAGCCAGCAGCGATACAGCTCATGGCCCGAAGCCCTCTCGCGGAGAGTGGCTAGGGATGGGGAGAGTCTTTAAGGAGGGCAGCCAGGGCCGACCAGCGGGGATCCACCGGCGGCGGCGCAGCCGCTTCCACCACAATGCCCGGGCAATCGGGGCGACAGGGCAACTGGTGGGGCATCTCCAAATGCAGGTGTTGGTACATCCAGTCTTCGATATCCAGCTCGCCGTTGGGCGGCAGGCTCTCCAGCAGATCCTCTTCGTCCCGCAATTCCAACTCCAGGGGCGGGGGTTCAGGACTGGGCTCCCGAATCAGGATGATCTCCTCAACCTGCAGATGCAGCCGGTGGTTAAACTGCTGCAGGCAGCGGTGACAGGTGAGGGTGACGATGGTGCGGGCCTCGGCGCTCACCTCCAGGAAATGCCCCCGGTGGCTGGCCTGCAGGGATCCCTCCACAGGGGTCAAGCTCTCAAAACCTGGGAAAAACTGCCTAAAGTGAACCTCTTGGGTTTGACCAGGCATCTGCCGCAGGTCGGATAGACGAATTGGCCTCAGCATGACATCCCCCTTTATACGTCTTGGGTAGCAGGGATCCCGGAATCGCCCCTATCGGCAAGAGAGCCGCACAGCCAGCGCCTCCAGGTCAGGGTCGAGAAGAGGCCCGCCGGATCACCAGGCGACGGTCAGGCTCCTTGCCACGGCTGAAAGTTTCCAGATCGGCGTAGGCAGGGTCTTTCAGGAGCGTGTGGATCTGCCGCCGCTCGGCAGCAGAGAGATCGGGAAACTCGTATTCCCGACCACTGGTTCTCACCTTTTCCACCGCGACAGCAACCAAGGCTTTGAGCTCCTGCAAACGGCGCTGACGATAGCCATCCAGATCCAGGATATAGGGCTGCTGTTGGTCTTCTGGCTGGTTGAGGTTGAGAAGGGTGTTGGCCAAATACTGCAACGCATCCAAAACCACCGGGGAGCGCTCTTCCTCGGGGCCGGCTTCTTTGGACGGCGGCAAGGGCGATGCAGGCGCTTTTGAGAGCAACATTTGCTTCTGAGCCGGCGTTAGAGAATCGGCCTCGATTTCGATTATCTCCCCCACCACTCGCACCACCGCCGGGATTCCCATCGCCGCCAGCACCTGCTGCAACCACTGCCTGGCCCGTTCTCGATGTTCGGCAGGAGAAAGCTTGCCCTGGGAAGGCGCAGCGGTTCCCTCAGACTTCTGATGCGATTTTTTGGCGGCGGATCCCTTCACAGATCCCGTAGAGGACTCAGGGCGGCTCATCCTGGGCAGCTTCCAATTCTGAAGAGGTATCAAGCACTCGACCTAAGCCCGCCCCAAGCCAAGCAGCAAGGACTTGCTAGGGCTCAAAGGGCAGGGATTCGCGCCCTCCCCCGGCTGCCTTTGGCTTGGCTGGTCGGTCAACCTCCTTGGCTTCCCCTGTGCTCGCCTGGGCAGCGCGACGGCGCTCCTCTTCCACCAACTGCTGCAAGTTCTCAGGCAACGGCTCCCGCGAGAGCAAGAAGGTTTGCACGGTTTGGAAGATGTTGGAGACAAGAATATAGAGCAAGACCCCAGCCGGCAAGGGGAAGAACAGGAACATCGCCGAGAACAGCACAGGGGTGATGCGGGCCATCGAGCTCTGGCTGGGATCCTCCTGGCCGGCGTTGGTCAGGGATTGGTTCAGGTAAATGGAGACACCGAAAAGGACGATCATGCCGATGATGTCCCAGTGAATGGTGCCATCCGGATCAAAGGCGCCGACGCGGCCTAACTTGTCGATAAACAGAAAGCCCGTGTCAGAGGCCAAGCCCGGGATCGCAACCTCCACCGTCACTTCCCCCGGCTGCAGGGCCAGCAAGGTGCCATCCGGCTGGATCTGGGCCCGCTCTTCTCCTTTGGTGATCCTCCAGGTGGGCCGCAACAGGGTGGGATCCCCGCCCGCCTCTGCCACCAACTGCTCAAAGGGCTTGCCCCCCGGCCCCTGCAGCCTAAACTGCACCTGCTCCCCTACGGCAATCTTGGTGCCCTTGGGCGCCACCAGCACCACCGGCTTGTGTACCGAGTCGGTGACGAAGATGTTCTTGCTGGGGCTGACGTAGGGGGTGGTCACCACCT
Organism: Synechococcus sp. WC101; assembly: GCF_047461555.1. Taxonomy (NCBI): domain Bacteria; kingdom Bacillati; phylum Cyanobacteriota; class Cyanophyceae; order Synechococcales; family Synechococcaceae; genus Synechococcus; species Synechococcus sp. WC101. The sequence continues at coordinate 21,473 of NZ_JANSHG010000009.1, read as the reverse complement.
CTGCCGCCACCTCTGCTGGCAGGATCTGCAGGTTGACATCGTAGGTAACCGCCGCAAAGGGGGATCCCCGCAGCGTGGCAAACAGAGCAAACAGCACCGGCATTTGAATCAAGAGCGGCAGACAACCCCCCAGCGGGTTGACCCCCAGCTCGCTGTACAGTTTGGCCTGGGCCTCGCGCAGCTTTTGCGGGTCATCCCGGTACTTTTCCTGGATCTCTCGCATCCGCCGCTGCATCAGGGGGTTGATCACCTTCATGCGCCGCATGTTGCGGATGGATCCGACGTTGAGGGGGTAGAGGGCAAAGCGGATCACCAACGTCAGGAAGATGATGGCCAGTCCATAGCTGGGCACGATCCCGTAGAAAAAATCCAGGATCGGCAGCATGACGTTGTTGGAGAGAAATCCGACTCCGAAGTCCATGGGGGGTGCTGGCGAACGTCCGTAACCCATTGTAAGGGTTTCCGACCGGCTGACGAGGGCGTTTTCAGAGTTGAAGCGCTCCAATCAGCAAGAGAGACCTGGGCACTTGCCGGCCTCGCCAACCCTCCCCTTCTCCCAGGGGAGACTAGCCAAACGATTTCCCTGCCTTGCCGAGGGAGAGGGGCAGGGCGCGGCGGCATATCAGTGAAAAAGGAGGGGCTGCTTTGCCCCTCCCTCATCGTTCTGGTTAAACTTGGGGCTCTGGCAGCACCCCTTTTCTGGAAGCAAGAGGCGCTCTGGATGAGGATCCCTTTCCCCTGCCGACGGGACTACTTGACCTTGACCGTGGCGCCAGCTTCCTCTAGCTTCTTCTTGATCTCGTTGGCTTCCTCTTTGGGGATCCCTTCCTTGACCGGTTTGGGAGCAGCCTCCACAAGATCTTTGGCATCTTTCAGGCCCAAGCCGGTCAACTCGCGCACCACCTTGAGGACGGCGATCTTCTTATCCGCGGGGACAGCCTCGAGAATGACATCAAAGGCCGTCTGCTCTTCCACCGGTTCAGGCGCCGCTGCCGGCGCCGGCGCCGCTGCTGCTGCCACGGGAGCAGCCATGACCATGCCACCTGCCGGGGCAGCCGCACTGACGCCAAAGGCTTCTTCGATGGCTTTCACCAACTCGGAAGCTTCCAACAAGCTCAACGCTTTCAACTCTTCCAGGATCTTTTGAACACGCTCCGAAGCCATGGTCTTGTCTCCTCAGGGTAACGAAGTGGATAGGGTGGAATCGGGTCGATGAACCCAAGACAGGCCGAGCCCGTCAGGCCGCCTCCTTGTCGGCAATAGCCCGGATGGCCCTTGCCAGGGAGGCCGGGATTTCTTGGATACCGCGGGCCACCTGCGTAGGCACGGCATTGAGCCCAACCGCCAGTCGAGTGGCTACCGACTTGAGGCTGCCCGCCACCTGGGCCATGAGCACCTCCTTGGGCGGCAGCTCGGCGATGGCCTTGGCCTGATCCAAGGTCAGAGATAGCCCCTCGGCAGCGGCGCCGCGGAACTCGGTTTTCTTGGTTTGCTTGGCGAAATCTTGATACGCCTTCAGGGCTGCCGGAATATTGCCCCGGATCATGATAAAGGCCGTCGGCCCTGACAGGAAGGGAAGAATTCCTGCCCAAGCCTTTTGGTCGGCGACAGCCCGCCGCATCAAGGTATTTTTAACAACCATGCAGACAGCATCCGCCTTGCGCAGCTCCGCCCGCAGTTGGTTCATCTCGGAAACGGTCAGCCCCTTGTAGTCGATTACCAGCACCATTTGGCTGGCTTGCAACAGGGAGCGAACTTCATCGACCATCTCCGCTTTTTTCGCTAAAGGTTGCTTGCCCATACGCTCACCTCCTTTGTGGTCACTGGCTCACTGAGAGCCGAACAGGTGTTGCCGTCGGAAGGGGGTATCTGGAGCCGCCAAAGAGAATGCGCCTCAGCCATAGCCGAGACGCATTGAGGCAAGCGTAACCTAGCAGTCCACAACGGGATCCCTTAGCACTCCGCTCAAACCTCGGCAGGACATTAAGCCCCTTGGCCCCTGCTGTCTTCGGCTCGCTATTCGACTGTGGAAAGCTCTTCTCTGCCCAGATCCTCCGGAAAAATGGCCAATTCAAACGGCAAGCAACTGCCTTTGCCCCTTTGCGGCGCCGAAGCAGGCTTAAGCAACCAACTTCAGCTCTCGCAGAGCATTGATGTCAACCTCAATCGAGGGCCCCATTGTAGCACAAACATGTAGAGCTCGCCAATACTTGCCCTTGGCTCCAGGGGGACGGTTGCGATCAATGGACTCCTGCACGGCTTTCAGGTTTTCCAGCAGAGCTTCGACGGGAAACTTGCACTTGCCGAAGATCAAATGCACAATACCGGTTTTGTCCGCCCGGTACTCCAGCTTGCCGGCTTTGAACTCCTTGATGGCTTGGGCCAAATCCATGGTGACCGTCCCGCCCTTGGGAGAGGGCATGAGGCCGCGCGGCCCCAATAGCCGCCCCAGCTTAGCAACCTGGGGCATCACATCGGGGGTGGCAATCAGCAGGTCGAAGTCGATCACGCCCTTGCCGATCTCCTCGATCAGGTCTTCAAAGCCCACCCGGTCGGCCCCTGCGTTCTGGGCTTCCGTAACCTTCTCGCCGCGGGCAATCACCGCCACGCGAATCTCCTGCCCGGTGCCGCGGGGCAAGACGACGGTGGTGCGCAACTGCTGGTCGGCGTACTTGGGATCGATCCCCAGGCGGATGTGAACCTCCGCCGCCTCGTCAAATTTGGCAGTGGCCGTCTCCTTCATCAAGGCCAGGGCTTCTGCGGGGGGATAGGCAATGGGCTTGACTTTCTCCCGCAAAGCTTGCATACGTTTGGACAGTTTTCGAGCCATAGTTTCTCCTCGGGGTGCTGGCGAGAACTTCTCTCCCCCATAATGGTCTGCCAAAACTTCCAGACAACAAAGACTAGAGATCCTTAAGTCGATCGACAATCAATCAACTATTGTCACCCCCATGCTGCGGGCGGTGCCGGCGATGATCTTCATGGCCGCCTCCACGTCACGGGCATTCAAATCGGGCAGCTTCTGCTCGGCAATCTGGCGCAGTTGCGCCCGCGTCAGGGATCCTACCTTGACTTTGTGGGGCTCACTGGATCCCGACTCAATGCCGAGGGCTTTTTTGATCAACACCGAAGCCGGCGGCGTCTTGAGGACGAAGGTGAAGCTGCGATCCTCGTAAATCGAGATCTCGACCGGCACCACCATCCCGGCTTGATCGGCCGTTTTGGCGTTATATTCCTTGCAGAAGGCCATGATGTTAACCCCGTGCTGGCCCAGAGCCGGGCCGATGGGGGGAGCGGGGGTGGCTTTGCCCGCTTGGATGGCCAGCTTGACCACTGCCACCAGTTTCTTAGCCATGAAACGCGGTTACACCTCTTTGCGCACTTGACCAAACTCTAATTCTACCGGAGTATCGCGCCCGAAAATCGAGATCAAAGCCTTGAGCTTGCCCCGCTCTGGGCTGACATCCACCACCTCGCCGTAAAATCCCTGGAAGGGGCCAGAGAGCACCTCGATGCGATCCCCAGGTGCCATGTCGATCTTGAGGGGCACTTCTTCCACCTCGACGCTGCTGAAGATGCGCTGGACTTCGCTGGGGCTAAGGGGCCGTGGCGTCACATGGCCGCGACCACGACCGTAGGCCCTTCTCTCTTCCGTGCCGACGAAGTTGATCACGTTGGGGGTGGTTTTCACCACCATCCAGGTGTCGTCGTTGAGATCCATGCGCACCAGCACATAGCCGGGAAAAATCTTTTCCTCTTGTTCCTGGCGCTTGCCGGATCGATCGAGCTTGAAGCCCGTCCGCTTCGGGATCACCACCTCGACAATCTGATCTGCCACATCCAGAGCCGCCGCCCGCTGCATCAGGGTGCTTTTGACTTTGTTTTCGCAGCCTGAAGCCACCTGCACGGCGTACCAGCGCAGGTTGCGGCGACCTTGACTTTCGCTTTCTTCCCCCTCCGCCGCCGTGCCCGCAGGCTCTAGGGGCTCGAGGCGGCCCCCCCGGCCTCTCCGCCGCTGCTCTGGCTCTGGGCTCATCACCTCACCTCCTCTCTGTATCTGTCTGTGTGCATGGGCCTCCTCTCCCCAAGTCCTTGGCAGGGGCCATCTGGGGAAAAACCTCACGAGAACAGTTGAGTGGCCAGCCAGCCGAACAGTTGATCGACCAGGTAGATGAACGAGGCGAAGGCCAACACAATCAGTAAAACTCCCACCGATTCGCTAATCAGTTGCTGGCGGCTCGGCCAAACAATTTTGGCCAACTCCGCACGGGTCTCTTGGAGAAAGCCTGGGATCCCTTTAGACTCAGTGGAACTGGAGTGGCCCCGGCTGGCGGGATCCAAACGCTGTTCCGTATCGGCTTTGCTAGAAGAGGTGCTTTTAACCACGGTGGTATCTCCTGATGGATCCCGAAAACGGTGCGCCACCTTTTAGCGCACGCAAGATCGGCTTAGCGATCTTAACAGATCTGTTGAGGGTGGGATCCCTCTCAAGGGTCGGGAGTGGACTCAGGCGTCAGCGCTCTGGGGGAGAGCACCAAAGGGCGGCGGGAGCGGTTGAATTGCTCTACCGCTGCGTCGATCCCGGCTTTGCTGTCCCAACGCGAGGCGGCATTTTGCCGGGAGAGAAACTCGGCGGCCCGCAGGAGGTCGTTCATGTCAATGCTGGTGCCGTCGAACAACTGGACGTTGCGGTCGCGGCGGATGGCCTCGTTGACATCTCCCCTTTGGGCCAGGGCAACTTCGGAGCTGGCCAGGATCCCCAGCAGAAGCAGACCCAGCGCTGCAGGGATCCCAAGCCGGCTAACAGGGGTGAAAGGGGAGCGGAGACGGTTTACAAACATCGATCCTGTTCCTCCACATCGGTGTGCTGCTCGGCCAGTCCCTCTGCCAGCAGCTGTTGTTCTTCAGGCGTGAGGGGGCGTTTGGCCAACAGGTCTGGTCGCCTTCGCCAGGTGCGAACCAACTGCTGTTGCAGACGCCAACGGGCGATGGCTCGGTGGTCGCCTGAGAGAAGCACCGGCGGCACCTTGTGCCCTTGGAACTCCGGTGGACGGGTGTACTGAGGATACTCCAGTAGCCCCGTCTCGAAACTTTCGCTCCTCAGCGAATCTATCTTACCAACTGTGCCCGGCAAGAGCCGCACCACGCCGTTGATCAAGGCCAGCGCCGGGATCTCCCCCCCTGTCAGGACAAAATCGCCCAGCGACACCTCGCGGGTGGCCAGGTGTTGGCGGATCCGCTCGTCAAAGCCTTCGTACTGGCCACAGAGCAGGATGAGCTGCGCCTTTTGGGCAAGTTCTTGCAGCAGCGCCTGGTTCAGCGGTTGCCCCTGGGGCGTGAGCAAGATGATCTCGCAGGGATCCAGGCGGGGCAGGGAGGCGACGGCTGCAAAGAAAGGCTCTGGCTTGAGCACCATGCCCACCCCGCCCCCGTAGGGCTCATCATCGACCCGGCGGTGCTTGTCGGTGGCAAAGTCCCGCGGGTTGGTGCAGTGAACCTCGGCAATCCCCTGCTCTAGGGCCTTGCCCACCAGCCCGATGCGCAGCGGCGTTGCAAAAAACTCCGGGAAGAGGGTGATGACGTCGAACCGCACAAGACTTAGGAGGAGGCAGAGGGAGGTTCTGTGCGCAGCCGCTCTAGATCCAGGCGCAAAGACTCGATCTGGTGGATCAGTTCCATCAGCTCGGCCATCTCTTCTTTGGAGATAGGGGCAGAGCCGGCAGGGGAAGCCGTGGTCGGGGGGGTACTCTCAGCAGGAGCGGGCCTCTCGCTGTCTGGAACTGTGGCGGGGGCGTTGGCGGCTGGATCCCTGAGACTTTCAACGTAGCGGACAGCCTCCTGTTCGATCAGCTCCCCCTTTTGCTCCAGTTCTGCTGCCAGTTGTGCCAAGTCCATCGAGAGGCGGTTGAGGTTTTCGGCCCGCTTTTCCGGGTCTTGGAGGATCTCCACCAGGGCAGTGGCCGTGCCGTAAAAGATGTGGCGAGCCCGCGTGAACCAGTCAGAAGAGCGAGAACTCATGGCAGCAGTCAAAGGGGGTGGGGATCTCCATTCTAGGCAATGCCTGGCGGGTATTGCTTGAGGCGCTTGGAATATGAGAACGGGCTCAATCCACGGCGCGAATCTCGCCGCTGTTGAGCCGCTCCACAACCAATTCCAGCAGCTCGTGCTCTTCTGGGGAAACCTCTTGATCGGCTGCGACGGCATTGAGGATCTGCTGTTGTTCAGCGCGGGTTAAGACCTTATCTGCCAAAGCCCGGTCGATCAAAGCTCTGAGCTCAGAAGGTTGAGGGGGTTCCACCGTTTTTCTCCTAGCGCTAGAGGGCAAGGGATCCCATAATGGGTTTTGGATCCAAGCAGGCACACCCGTCAGTATAGCGAGACAGTGGTGGAACCCCAGGTATCCCCAAAAAACCAGAGCTTCCAACCGGTGGGGGTGATCGGCGGTGGGCAGTTGGCGCAGATGTTGGCTTTGGCGGCTCGCCCATTGGGGATCCCGCTAATTGTTCAGGCTGCCGCTCCTACCGATCCGGCGGTGGCCGTGGCCGACGGCGTGGTCTGGGGTGCCGTGACCGACACCCAGGCCACAGCCCAGTTGCTGCAACGCTGCCCGGTGGTAACTTTTGAGAACGAGTTCATCCCGCTGGCGGAGCTGCAAAAACTGGATCCGCAGGGATCCCGCTTTCGTCCTCGCCTGAGCACGCTAGAGCCGCTGCTGGACAAGTTGCACCAACGGCAGTTTCTGGCAGAGCTGGGGTTGCCGGTGCCGGCTTTTTGGCCGGCAGAGACGGCAGATCTATCTAGCCTGAGCTTTCCCTTGGTGCTCAAGCGGCGGCGGCAGGGCTACGACGGCCAGGGCACCCGCATCTTGCCCGACCGCGCGGCTTGCCAACAGACCCTTGCCGAGTACAGCGGGATCCCGCTGCTTGTGGAAGAGTGGATCCCCTTTGAGCGGGAGCTGGCAGTGATGGTGGCGCGGGGGCTGACGGGGGAGATCCGGGTCTACCCCGTAGTGGAGACTGTTCAGGTTAACCAAATCTGTCGCCACGTCCTCGTGCCCGCCCGCATCCCCCCAACGGTCGAGGCCGAGATCCGGGACTTGGCAGTTAGGGTGATGGAAAAGCTAGAAGCGGTTGGGGTGTTCGGCATCGAGCTGTTCTGGGTGCCGCCGCCCCAGCCCAAAGCCGGGATCTGGATCAACGAAATCTCGCCGCGGGTCCACAATTCCGGCCACTACACCCTGGAAGCCTGCCACACCTCACAATTCGAGCAACACCTGCGGGCCATCCTCGGCCTGCCCTTGGGGGATCCCTCCCTCAAGTGTGGGGGGGCAGTGATGGTGAACCTCTTGGGCTATGAGCATGCCACCGGCGATTACGCAGAAAAGCGGCAGCGCCTGGCCCAGCTCCCCAATGCCACGGTGCATTGGTACCACAAAACCCCCGCCCACCCAGGGCGAAAACTGGGCCATGTAACCGTCTGTCTGCCGACTGCTCCCTCTCCTTTCGAAGCAGCAGCCCTTGTTCGCACCCTCGAATCCCTCTGGTACCCCCAGCCATGAGCCAAGCGCAGGATCCCTCTTTTTCTCCGGCCATCCAAACCCTGATCCAGGCCATGCAAAGGCGGGATGTGCCCGCGGTAGCGCAGCAGGTCAACGGCCTCTCCCCCCAAGAGCGCTCCGCGGTGTTGACTCCCGCTCTCCAATACCTTGCCGAGGTGGATCCCGACAGCGCCCGCTGGTTTGTTCGCCACCTCATGGCCCCTGCCGTCAAAGCCCAACTGCGAGCAGGGATCCTCAAAGCCGCCCAAGATTACCTGCAAGAGGCCGGCTTCCAAGAAGGGATCGATTACGAGCTCAAGCCCCATCCCCAATCGGGGGGTCAGATCTTAAGCCTTAGCCGCCGAGCCCTGCCCTATGCCGCCCCCGATGACGATCCCTTTGGGCAGTTGTTGCTGGCCGAGTTCTGCGAATTGCGGGACTAGACCACCATGAGCGGTACGAGTTATCGGCTGCAGGTGCTCGACCTCACCGCCCTGCCCCAATTGCTGGAGCTGGATCGCCGCTGCTACGGCGGATACTGGGGAGAACAGGGCTATCGCGCGGAGCTGGAAAGACCCAGCAGCACGGTGATCGGGGTTGTGGCGGAACCGGCTGCCGCTGGCGCTTCCTGTGGCTTGGGCCGAACGGAGTTCCCCCCTCCCTCTCCAGACCTCGCGACGCAAACGACCCAAGCGCTCGTGGGCTTTGGCATCCTCTGGCGCATCGAAGAAGAAGCCCACATTATCTCGTTGGCGGTGGATCCCGACCATCGGCGGCGCGGCTTGGGCCGCAGGATCCTGGAGGAGCTGTTCAATCACGCTCGAGCCGCAGGCTGTCGCTGGGCCACGCTCGAGGTCAGAGCCTCTAACCACGCCGCCATCCACCTCTACGAATCGGCAGGGTTTCAATTGCTGGGACGCCGCAAGGGCTATTACAGCGGAGAAGATGCGCTGGTCTATTGGAAAAAGCCAATCTAGAAAAGCAACAACACTGAAAATTTGTGGAAGTTCGCAACCAGATCCCTAGACAAACCGGCAGCCAAGTCTGGCAATCCTACAGAAGATCAATATCGACAGAGCTTTAACTGCCCGGCTGAACTTGTCGTTATTTTGTAGGTTTTGTAGATCATTCAGATTTCCTCTTCTCCTGTACGCAAGCTGCCAGATGTAACTTTTTTAGGCAAAATTTAGCTACAGCCAATTAGGAGCATCTTTTGCGATTTAAGATTGCAATTAGATAAATGGCTGCGGACAATCTGACGATAGGCCAAGACATACTACAACCTAAGCAGACCCCCCTGTTCAGTGGCACCCCTGGAGCCTAGGCCAATTTCCTAGGCTGATGTGAATAAACGTAAAGTTTTACATCGAGATTCAGCACTCCTGCTTAAATTCGTGCTTTCCCCCCCCCTGTCGGGCCAGCTTGCCTGAAAAAGCGCTTCAGGCTAACCTACTCTTATCATTTGTGCATCCTGAGCATTTGCAAGCTGTGAGGACAGTCATGGACACCTCGAGAAACACCATTGGGGATGAGACCATCTCTTTTTTCGTGAGTCTTCGGTCTAGGCTTATCGACTTTATGCCCAATCTACTGGCGGCACTTGCCATTCTAGTTCTGGGTTGGATCGTGGCCAAGGTGGTGGCTTTCGGCGTTCGGGGGCTGCTCAAGCGGACGCAGCTTGATAACCGCTTGGCCACCTGGATTATGGGCCAGAGGCCCGGCGAGAGGCCTCCGCAAACTGAGCGCTGGGTGGCTGCTGCTGTTTACTGGATTATCCTCGCTTTTGTGTTGGTAGCGGTGCTGAATGCTCTCCAGCTTCAGGCTGTCTCCGATCCGATCAACAAGTTTTTGGGAGAAATTTTCGCCTATCTGCCGCGGCTGGGCGGGGCGCTGGTGCTGCTAGGGGTGGGCTGGGCGGTGGCCACCGTTGCCCGGCTGGCGGTTATCCAAGGGCTGCGGCGCTTTAACTTGGATGAGCGGCTGGCTCAACCCCTCCAACCGGAGGCGGCTGCGGAAGGAACTGCTGCCAAGCCGGAGGGAGGCGCTGAGGTCGCTCCCTTTCTCTTGAATGAAGCTCTGGGCGACGCCTTCTACTGGCTGATCTTCTTGTTCTTCTTACCGCTCATCCTGGACACGCTGAACCTGCGGGGGCCGCTGCAGCCAGTGCAAAACCTGCTGGATCAAATCCTGTCAACGGCACCCCGTATTCTGGGAGCGCTCATCATCGGTGTGGTGGGCTGGTTTCTAGCTCGCATCGTGCGTGAGATCGTTTCCAATTTTTTGGTGGCAGCGGACCGCTTGGGGGCACGCTTTGGCATTCCCCAGCTAGCCCAAACGGTGGGCACAGTGGCCTACGTCTTGGTGTTGATCCCGGCAGTGATTGCCGCCCTCAAGGCCCTGGAAATCCGGGCCATCTCCGATCCAGCGGTGGCGATGCTGGAGCAGGTGTTGCGGGCCATTCCCCGAATTGCAGGATCTGCTCTCATCCTGGCCGTGTTCTACTGGCTGGGGCAGTTTTTGGCTGGCTTGGCGACCCAGTTGCTGCAGGCAATCGGTTTCGACCGCTTGGCTGCTGGCCTTGGTTTGCCCTCGGCCCCTGCTCCTGAAGCTCCCGCCGCCGAAGGGGATCCCTCAACCTTGGTGAAGCGGCGCACTCCCTCTGAGATTGCTGGCTTGGTGGTCTGGGTGGGCGTGGTCTTGTTCGGGGCGGTGCCGGCGGTGGAGTTGCTGCAGTTTGCCGCTTTGACCGACATCGTCCAGGGGCTGTTGCTGATTTCCGGTCGGGTGCTCATCGGCGCCCTGGTGTTCGGGATCGGCCTTTACCTGGCCAATTTGGCCCATTCCATGATCAAGAGCTTGGGCAACCCCTCCTCAGGGGTGCTGGCCCAGGCGGCGCGGGCGGCCATCCTGGTCTTTGTCGGCGCCATGGCCTTGCAGCAGATGGGCGTGGCCACCGATATTGTGGTGCTGGCCTTTGGCCTGGTGCTGGGCGCCATTGCCGTGGCTGTGGCTTTGGCTTTTGGCTTGGGAGGGCGCGACGTGGCTGCCGAGCAGATCCGGCAGTGGCTCAAGCGGGAGTGAGAGCCTCGCTGGGTGAGCCTCTAATAAAATTGCCCCGCCTGGCATATGGGCGGGGTTATTCCTTCGACTCTGGGCCAACCTAAACTAGCTCTGGAACTTTGGCCTCTTCTGCTGCTGTTTCTTGCACTACAATCTTGCCCCGGAACACAACATAGTTGTAGATGTTGTAGGACAAGATAACCGGGATCAAAAAGCCAATAAAGGTAAGCATAAACACCAGCGAACTGGGAGAAGCTGCTGCCTCGTAGATGGTGACGCTGGGAGGAATAATGTTGGGGAAAACCATAAACCCCAGGCCAATAAAAGAAAGGGCAAAGATGAGAAAGGTATAAACCAACACGCTAGTTTCTTCTCGCCGGCGCAGGCTGCGCAGCAACAGAGCCACCAACAAAAGCCCCAAAACGGGGATGGCAGCAAAGATATAGAAAAGAGGAGGCGAGAAAAGTTGGGAGCGCGCTTGCTCCGACATGATGGGGGTGCTGATGGTGATAAACACTGCCCCAGCAACGTTGTCCAGGTGGCGATGGTTGCCGTTTTGTAGTAGGTTTTCTGGAGTTCCCCCGTGGTCTTCACAATTAAGTAGGCCGAGCCAACTAAGACATAGCCCTGAATCAGGGTGAGGGCCACCAACACTGTCCGCCAGGTCAGCCAATCCCAGGGGCTGCCGGCAAAGTGGCCGGCTTCATCAACGCGGATCCCTTCGAAGACGCTGCCCAGGGCAAACCCCTGGCCCAGCGCCGCCAAAAAGCTACCCACCCCAAAGGCCAGGTTCCAGACCAGCTTGTTGTCGGCGTTTTCCCGAAACTCGAAGGAAACGGCCCGCAAGATCAGGCCCACCACCATGATCACTAGCGGAATGTAGAGGGCATTGAGGATGGTGGCGTAGGCGAGGGGAAAGGCTCCAAATAGGGATCCCCCCATGAGTACCAGCCACGTCTCGTTGGCATCCCAAACATTGCCCAAGCTGGTCATGAGAATGCTGCGGCGCGTCTCGCTGGAAGCCGTCAGGGAAAGGATGCCAACCCCCAAGTCAAATCCATCGAGCAGAACATAGAGAAAGAGGAATAGACCGAGGATAAAAAACCAGACTTGAGGCAGAAACTGCTGCAAAGGCTCGAAAGATTCCATGGTCCTTCCCTCCGCTTTAGGTATTCCTAGCCAGGCCAGTTCGAGACAGTTCCAACTGCGATGTCGCCTGAGCACTGGCACTACCGAGCTTCTGCCGGACGGCGATCCGGCTCGTGGCGGGCAGGCTCGATCACGATCACCGGCCGGGTTGCTGGAACGGGGGCAGGCAGCTCCAGGTTAGGCCCTTTGCGGATGATGCGGCTGCCGAAGTAAAGAGCGGCCACGAAAAACACGGTGTACAAAGCAGTTAGGCCGACTAGAGAAAACAGCACCTCTCCCGGTGGCAGCGGGGAAGCCGCTTCTACGGTGCGCAGTTGCCCGTACACAATCCAGGGCTGCCGGCCAACACAGCGGACAATCCAACCAGCCTCGACGGCAATGTAGCCCAACGGGCCCGCGAAGACCCAAGCCCACATCAGCCACTTCTGCTGGGAGAGGGCCTCCGCCGACAGTTTGCCCCTCAACCACTGGATCAAGGTAGCCCCCACGAGCCCGGCCATAAAGAAGCCAATGGCCACCATCGTCCTAAAGGAGTAGTAGATGAGGCCAATCATGTGAGGACGATTTTGGGGATCCCAAGCTTTCAGGCCCTGCACCGGTCGATCCAGCCTGGGCTTGAACTCGAGCAGGTAGCCCAGCGCGCCGGGGATCTTCACCTCCCACTCGTTGCGCTCCTCACGCTCATTGGGCAAGGCCAACAGGCTCCAGTCCGCCCTCTCGCCGGCGGGGAGCGTCTCCCACTGGGCCTCCATGGCCGCCAGCTTGGCCGGCTGATAGCGATAGACTTGCTCCGCGCTCAGATGGCCGACGAACACCTGCAAAGGGGCGACCACCAGGGTCATTGCCAAGACCACTTTGAGGGAGCGGGAGAAGAACTCGCTGTGCCGCCGCTTGAGAATGTACCAGGCGCTGATGCCACCGATGACAAACAAAGAGGTTTCCAAAGTGGCAAAAAACATGTGCAGAAAGCTATTGACCATGAAGGGATTGAAAATGGCCTGCAGGTAGTCACGTACCACGAACTTCCCATCGACAAATATCCCCCCTGCCGGCGTCTGCAGCCAGGAGTTGGCCGTCAGGATCCAAAAAGTGGAGAGGTTGGCGCCGAAGGCCACCAGGATTGTCGAGATCCAGTGAATGATCGGCGGCACGCGCTCCCAGCCGAACAGCATGATCCCCAGGAAGCTGGCCTCCAGCATAAAGGCCATCGTGCCCTCAAATCCTAGGATGGTTCCAAAGAAGTCGCCTACCGCCTCAGAAAAAGGGGCCCAGTTCATGCCAAACTGAAAGGCCATCGGCAACCCCGAGGCCACGCCAAGGCCAAAGTTTAACACATAGATCTTTGACCAGAAGCGAGCGTGGCGATAGTAATCTAGATTGCGAGTTTTCAGCCAAAGTCCTTCAATTACAACAAGATAGATGGACATTCCTGTTGTTAAAACCGGCCATAGCATATGAAACATGGCCGTGAGGGCAAACTGTAGCCGGGAAAGGGTGACGGTGTCTAGAAACATAATTTTCCCTAAGCTTGGAGGGTTGTAATGAGTACAGCTTTACAACTTTAGGAGAGCTGTTTTCTGCCGCTCCTAGGGTTACATCTTGGGCAAGACAACGCGCAGGCTGTCCGAGTCTAAAGGTTAACTTTAGAATCCTGGGAGTGCCAGCTTTTTCCTGTAACATGGGATACAAAAAATCTCAGCCCTGGAGCATCGGCCTGGCAGCCTCAAGGCTGGTAGCCAACTAACTTTCCCACCCCGGAAAGGGCTCGTTGAGGTTCCCAGCGGCTACAAATGCCAGAATTGGGATCCCGGCTTGAGTTTGCAGTCTGGGGTGGAAAGATGTCGTTTATCCCACTGGTGCACTTTCTTGCCCAATCGGGCTCGATGCAAGAGTTGGCCGCCCGCTTGAGATCGCGGCGGCGGGCTGCCATTCAGGGGGCAGGTCGGATCGCGAAGGGGCTAGTTGCCTCGGCTTTGGCCCAGCAGGAGGGAAGATCCCTGCTGGTGGTGACTGCCACTTTGGAAGAGGCGGGCCGCTGGACAGCCCAACTGGAGGGCATGGGCTGGGAGAGCGTGCAGCTTTATCCCACCTCCGAGGCTTCCCCCTATGAGCCGTTTGACCTGGAGCCAGAGTTGGTGTGGGGACAATTCCAGGTGCTGGCCGACTGTCTCCAGGGCAGAAAGGGCATGGCCATTGTGGCCACGGAGCGGGCCTTACAACCCCACCTTCCCCCACCAGAGGTGTTTCAGTCTTTCTGCCTCAAGCTGGAGCCCGGCGCGGAGCTGTCGCCGCAGCAGTTGGGGCAGCAGTTGAGTCGTCTGGGCTATCAGCGGGTAAGCCTGGTGGAAAGCGAGGGACAGTGGAGCCAGAGGGGCGATATTCTCGATATTTTCCCGGTGGCCTGCGAGTGGCCGGTGCGCCTGGAGTGGTTTGGCAACGAGCTGGAGCGGCTGCGGGAGTTTGACCCGGTGAGCCAGCGCTCTCAAGACGGGATCCCCTCTGTCTGGCTGACCCCCACCGGCTATGGACCCATCCTCTGGCCGGCGCTCCAGGAAAAGATGGAGCAGCTTTCCCCCGCCCTGCGGCAGCAGCTAGCGCAGGGATCCGCCCCCCCTGAAGGCCTGCGCCGTTTTCTCGGCCTGCTCTACGATCCTCCGGCCAACCTGCTGAGCTACTTGGATCCCGATACTTTGATCCTGATCGACGAGCCGGAGCAGTGCCAGGCCCACAGCCGGCAGTGGCTAGACCACGCCCAAGAGCAGTGGCAGTTGGCCCAGGCTGCCGAGCCGGCTCTGCTCCCCTTCCACCGCCCCTTCGATCTCGAGGCCCCTGAATGGGATCCCTTCCCCCGCCTGTTGGCCCGCGCCTTTGCCAGCTCCGACCCCGCCGAATCCGCCGCCATCGACCTGAAAAGCCGGCCCGTTCCTACCATCCCCCACCAGTTTGGATCCCTGGCCAAAACCCTGCGCGAGTACCGCAAGCAGCAGTTGCGGGTGTGGATCCTCTCCGCCCAGCCCTCCCGCACCGTGGCCCTGCTGCAGGAACACGACTGCCCGGCCCAGTATGTGCCCAACCCCAAAGACTTCCCCGCCATCGAGCGCCAGCTCCAGTCCTACACGCCGGTGGCCCTGAAGTACTCCGGCTTGGCAGATCTGGAGGGGTTTCTCCTGCCCACGCTGGGGTGGGTGGTGCTCACCGACCGCGAGTTTTTCGGCCAGCACAGCCTGGCCACCCCCACCTATGTGCGCAAGCGCCGCCAGGCCAGCTCCCGCCAGGTGGATCCCAACCTGCTCAAGCCGGGGGATTTTGTTGTCCACAAGGCCCATGGCATCGGCCAGTTCTTACGGCTGGAAAGCCTCACCATTGGCGGCGAAACCCGAGAATACCTGGTCATTCAATACAGCGATGGCTTGTTGCGGGTGGCTGCCGACCAGGTCAACTCCCTCTCGCGCTACCGGGCCAGTGGAGATGGGCCCCCTGCACTGCACAAAATGTCCGGCAGCACCTGGGAAAAGACCAAGCAAAAAGTCAAAAAGAGCCTGCGTAAAGTGGCCCTTGACCTGCTGCAGCTCTACGCCAAACGGGCCGAACAGGAGGGCTATGCCTTCCCGCCCGATTCTCCTTGGCAACAGGAGTTTGAGGAGTCTTTTCCCTATCCTCTAACACCGGATCAAATTCGCGCCGTCCAGGAGATCAAGCGGGATATGGAGTCTCCCCGCCCCATGGATCGGCTGCTGTGCGGGGATGTGGGTTTTGGCAAAACGGAAGTGGCCATCCGCGCCATTTTCAAAGCCGTAACCGCCGGCAAACAAGTTGCCCTTTTGGCGCCAACCACCATTCTCACTCAGCAGCACTACCACACCCTCAAAGAGCGCTTTGCCCCCTACCCCATTCAAGTGGGCCTGCTCAACCGCTTCCGCACTCCCGAAGAGAAAAAAGAGATCCTGGCCCGCCTCAAAAGTGGCGAACTCGATGTCATTGTGGGCACCCACCAACTTTTGGGCAAGGATGTGCAGTTTCGCGATTTGGGTCTTCTGGTCATTGACGAAGAACAGCGCTTTGGCGTCAACCAAAAAGAGAAAATTAAACTCCTCAAAACCCAGGTGGATGTGCTCACCCTTACGGCTACCCCCATTCCCCGCACGCTGTACATGGCTTTGTCGGGGTTGAGGGAAATGAGCCTGATCCAGACTCCCCCGCCCTCGCGGCGCCCGATTAAAACTCACCTTTCTCCCTACAATCCTGAGGTCATTCGCACGGCTATCCGCCAAGAGTTGGATCGCGGCGGGCAAGTCTTTTATGTGGTCAACCGCATTGAAGGGATCGAAGAGACCAGCGCCAAATTGCGGGAATGGGTGCCCGGTGCCCGCATTGCCATTGCCCATGGGCAGATGCCGGAAGGGGAGCTGGAAGCGACCATGCTGGCTTTTAACAACGGAGAAATCGATATCTTGGTCTGCACCACCATTATTGAATCCGGTTTAGATATTCCCCGTGTCAACACTATTTTGATCGAAAATGCCCAGGAGTTTGGTCTGGCTCAGCTTTACCAATTGCGAGGACGGGTGGGCCGGGCCGGGATCCAAGCTCATGCTTGGCTGTTCTACCGAGAAGATGGCATCCTCACCGAAGAGGCCCGCAAGCGCCTGCAGGCCATTCAGGAATTTACCCAACTGGGATCCGGCTATCAGTTGGCGCTGCGGGACATGGAAATTCGCGGCATTGGCAACCTCTTGGGAACTCAGCAATCCGGACAACTCAACGCGGTGGGCTTTGATCTCTACTTGGAGATGTTGCAAGAGGCAATTCGAGAAATTCGCGGCCAAGAGATCCCGCAGGTGGAAGACACGCAAATTGACCTCAATATAACGGCCATGATCCCGCAGAGCTATATCCCTGACGAAGATCAAAAGATGCAGGCCTATCGCCAATTGGCGGCTGCCGGCTCTCGGGTCGAACTGTTGCAAATTGCCCAGGAATGGCAGGATCGCTTTGGCCCCTTGCCCAAGCCCACCCAGGAGCTGCTGCGGGTGATGGAGCTGAAGATTTTGGCCCGCACGCTGGGCTTTTCCCGCATTAGGCCGGCCAAGGAGCATGTGCTTTTGGAAACCCCCATGGAGGAGCCGGCCTGGAACCGCCTCAAGGAAGCCCTGCCGGCCCATTTGCAGTCTCGCTTTGTCTATCAGCCGGGCAAGGTGACGGTGCGGGGCCTGGGAATGGTGCCTGCGGCCCAGCAACTGGAGAACCTTTTGCAGTGGCTGGACAAAATGAGCTTGGCCCTGATGGAAGCCCGGATCCCAACAGCCACCTAGTCCTGGCTGCGGGGGGGCTGGGCTCTGCCGTGAGAAACTGGGATGGATGGCCGGCCCTTCTCGGGTGGAACTTTTGCACTCCCTTTTGCCTCGTGTTTGCCCCATGAAGGTTCTAGAAGCCCACCACCTTCAGAAAACCTACCAGCAGGGGGGCAAGGAGGTTCGGGCAGTGGTGGATGTCTCCCTGGCGATTGCGGCAGGGGAGATCCTGGCTTTTCTGGGGCCCAACGGGGCCGGCAAGACCACCACCATCAAGATGATCGCCGGGCTGATCCAGCCCGATGCCGGCAGCGTGCGCATCCTGGGGCGGGATCCCCACGCCGATCCGGGTGCGCTGGCCCAGGTGGGAGCGGTGCTGGAAGGCAATCGCAACCTCTACTGGCGGCTTACCCCCTTGCAAAACCTGGAGTACTTTGGCGTGCTGCGGGGGTTATCCCCCAGAACGGCTCGCCAACGGGGGGCAGAGCTGCTGGAGACCTTTGGCCTGGGGGAGAAGCGGGATGTTGCCGTGCAAACCCTTTCGCGGGGTATGCAGCAGAAGGTGGCCATTGCTGTTGCCCTTCTGCACCAGCCGGCTCTGCTGTTGCTGGATGAGCCTACCTTGGGGTTGGATGTAGAAGCCGCCCAAGCGGTGAAATCCTTGATCCGCCAAATTGCCGCTTCAGGTCGGGCCATTCTCCTCACCACCCACCAACTGGATATAGCCGAGGCGCTCTCAGACCAAGTGGCTGTGATCGAGCGGGGGATAATTATTGCCCAAGCTCCCACGCAGGAGATGATCCGGCAGTTTGCCGGCGCCGCCGGCTCTTACCGGATTGAGTTGGAGCAGAAGCTGGATCCCAGCCGGGCGGAACGCCTGGCCCAGCAAGGGGTGGAGATCCTGGGATCCCATCAGCTGCGCTTCAGCGGCTCCTCGGAGACTTTGTATCAGGTGCTGGAGATCCTCAAGCCCTTGCCCTTGCTCAGGATCAAGCGCGAGGAAGCGGATCTCACCCACATTTTCCTCAAGCTGTTGAAAAGGAGAAGGGAGCAGGGATGAGGCCACTGCTGTACCTATTTTGGGCCGAGCTGAAGCGGGCCTGGATCCAGTACATCCGCTATCCGGCAGAAGCCCTGGGCGGGATCCTGATCACCACTTTTTTCTTCTATGCCCTCTTTGCCGGCGCTCAGTATGTGGCGGGGCCGGCCTCGCAGTTTGGACAACGGCTGGATGCGGTGGTGATTGGCTATGTGCTCTGGACGCTGGTCATTTTTGTGGTCAACGACATTGCCCTCAACCTGCAGGTGGAAGCCCAGACAGGCACCTTGGAGCAGGTGTTGCTCTCGCCCTTTTCGGCGGCCACCCTGTTTTTGGCGCGGGCCTGCGCCAGCTTGGTGCTGCGCTTTTCAACCGTTGTCGTTATCTTGGGGATCATCCTGTTGCTTACCGGCAGCCGGCTGCACTTTCCCCCCACCCTGTTGTTGCCGTTGGCGAGCGTGGTGCTGGGGGCCTATGGCTTCTCGTTTTTGCTGGGATCCGCCGCCTTGATTTGGAAGCGCATCCAACAACTGTTGATCCTCAGCCAATTTGGCCTGCTGTTTCTGTTGGCCACCCCCACAGAAGAGTGGTCGGGATCCCTGAAGTGGCTGGGGCAGATGCTGCCCATGACGGCGGGGGCCGGCTTGCTGCGAGATGTGATGGTGCGGGAGGCGGGTTTGGATCCCTTGCGGCTGCTCATGGCTCTGGCCAGCGGCGTGTTCTACTTCGCCTTGGGGCTGCTGGCCTTTCGCCGGGCGATGCAGCTAGCCAAACAGCGCGGCATCCTGGGATCCCAGTAGGACGTTGTCAGAGGGAGCGTCGGTCGCCAGGGGAGCGCAACAGGTGAGGGAAGTGGTACTCCACGGCGCCGGTGGTTAGGTTGTTCTCGGGGGAGGCGATGCCCCGGCGGCTCAGCTCTCGCAGCGCCTTTTCAATCTCGTCAAAATCAGCAGGCAGTTCGATGGCGATCTCCGAGAGGGTGAGGATCCCCTGCCGCTGCTGCGCCAGCCGCAGGATCTCCCGCATCAAAGCCTGACCCTTCAAAGGCTGAGGCGGCGCCGAGACCCCCTTGGCGGGAGCCGGAGAGGGGCGGATCCCCTGCAAGACGGCCAGCTTGAAGTTGTGGTCGTCCACCATGCCTGGGATCAGAAACAGGTCGATCAACTGGCCAAAGCCCAAGAGCCCAAAGGTCAAAAGCCAGAGAAGGCCCGTCACAGTCTTGCCCAAATAGAGGCGATGGACACCGCAGATGCCGAATATGCCCAGCGCCCAGAGGAGATAGGCAATACCGACCGATTTGGGCTCGGCGGGGAGCAGCAGGTAGCGAGAGCTCATAGGGACTCGTCCAGAAGAGGTGGGGCAGGTAACCCTAGTCTGCCATCTTTTGCGTTGGACAACCCTCCTTCCCCTGTCCTAAAAAGCAGGCCTGGATGTGGCTTCAAGCAGAAAAGAGCCTGAAAATGGGATCCAACCCTTCCATCTTGCAAAACTTCGTCACACTGAGGAAGCGGGGGTCACGCCTACCGAAGGCCAAGGAAGCTCGATGCTTGAGCCCATCTTGATCGGGTTGAGTGCTGTGCTCTGGGGCCTCCTCTGGGGCTACGCCACGCTGCTGGTCCTGCTGGTGAACTTCAAAGAACAGGGATCCGTTTACGCCTACCCCATGCAGGCCGTGCTGGATCGCTTTGTGGAATCGCTGGGGCTGGGCTGGCTTAAGGATCTACATGCCATGCAACTGCAGCCGCTGCGCCGGATTAGCTACGCCCTCTTTGCCGCCGTTACCCTGGGCGTCGTCTTGATGCTCTGGGTCTTGGGGTAAGAGGCCTCCTCAACAATCCTGGGTCTGCCCCCGAGGGAGATGGAAAATAGACTGCAGCTTTTTCAGGCAAGCCTGGATCTGGGCCATCTCTTCTGGATCCAACTTCTGAAAGCGCTCCTTTAGGTAGGCCACATGGGCCGGGAAAACCTGCTCAAACAGTTTTTCCCCCTCTTCGGTAAGCACGATCTTGAAGCAGCGGCGGTTTTCTGGGGGTACCTCGCGGCGCACCAACCCCTTCTGCTCCAGGCGATCCACGATCCCGGTCAGCGTCCCCTTGGTAACCAGTGTCTTCTGGGCCAGGACATTCATCGTCAGGCCGGGGGTGTTGCCGAGGGTTACCAACACGTCAAATTGGGGGGCAGTCAGCCCCATCTGCCGAATGTGAGCGCCGGCGTAATTTTCAAAGGCTTGGTAAGCCCGTGCCAGATCCCTCAGCAGCCCCAAAAAAGGCTCCCGCGCCGCCACCACCGAGGGCTTGAGGGCCTCGCCTTGGGGAAGCGGAGAGGACAGAGACTCAGCAGAACTGGGCATCGCTGCAGATCGTCGAACGAGACTAATCCATCCGACAAGAACAGTTTTGGCTTCATGATAGCCGACTGCAATATAGTCCTAATGCAAATTGACGGCCATTACGCCAACTCCATGAAGCTATTCCATCCCAAGGCAGCGTACAAGAGCTCTCTCCATATCCAGAGGGGGCTTAGGGAAGCGGGGCGAAGACCGGAAACGGCCCAGTGTGTTTCCAGCTTATTTTCAGCGACCTCGAGCCTCAGCCCTGGGGATCCCGGCTGCGTCTGGGCGGATCCCTCGGACGAGATGTCGCCATCTGGCTGCTGCGGCTGCGGAAGTTGGATAGTAAACTACCCGACTCCGACCGCCCCCCTTCCCCCCGTATACGGGGGGATGTAGGGCGGCTGGTTTACAGCAGCCCCCAAAAGTGCAATGACATAGGCGCTACGCTTCGCTGATGCTAACGCTCCGTTGTAGTCTGCGTCCCACCACAACCTTCACCCCAGCCCGCAGCGCCTTGTAGTACACAAACTGCCTCAGTTGATAGAACGCCCAACTATTGGACCGCCGACGCTCGGTTTTGTTGCGCGGCTGTGAGTTGACACGCTCTCTGATTCCAGTGAGGTCTGCCCAGGCAATCGTGCTATCGGTCGCCTTTGCCCTGGAAACAATAGCCTTGGAGATGCAGGGATTGACCCAGGTTTGCAAGCGTCTCTCCTGACCAGACAGCCGTTGCAGCAGTTCCCGACATCTCCGCCGTGAACTGCGTCTGCCCTGACTGGCTTTTTGTTGGAGGATCGCTCTCAACCAGAAGTAGTGGTCTCTGACCTGGTTCAACGGCTGTCCATGCCAGTTATCCCCCTCTGAGGTGTGTGCAATGTCTTTTCTACCCAAGTCCACCCCCATGACCTTGGCGGTGTTTTGCGGCTCCGGCAGGTCATGCTCCACACAAATCTGGATGGAGTAAGAACCCTCTTTGCGTTTGACCACCGTGGCCGATTGGGGATTGGTGCCGGCCAGCATCCCTCGTTGATAGTTGCCGATGGACAGCTCCAACCGTTCCCGCCC
>NZ_JANSHG010000008.1:0-27790 GCF_047461555.1 Synechococcus sp. WC101 | reverse complement strand
AGCCATCCCCAGGCGAGGCAGAATCAGGCGGCTGGGAGCCGGGATCCGGCGCTTCGGGATGGCGGACAGGCTTAGGGAGAGTGCCACCTGACTTAAGAACCAGGCAGCGCACAGTTTGGTGCAGTTCCTCCAGCAAAATGCCGATGGCGGAGCGGAAGTCCCGGTGGTCATCCCGCATTTGCTCCAAAATGGCGCGGATGACTTCCTTACAGTCCTTCAGGATGTGCTGCTGCTGGGCGATGATCTGCACCAGCTCGCTCTGTTCCTTGAGCAACTCTCGCAAACAGGTACGCAGCTCGTCCACCTGGTTTTGCCAAAGGGCTTGCCCCTCTCGCAACTCCATGACGCTGGTGCGCAAATCGGCGGTGGCATCGCGCAGGGCTTCGCTGTGGCGCCGCTCGGCCTCCAGTTGGCGTTGCTGCTCCTGCTGCTGTTGGCGCAGCTCGGAATTGGCCCTTAGGTTGGCTTCCGCCACTCTGAGCAATCGATCCAAGCAGGCCTCGGCGAGAGCCCAGCGCTCCTCCGGCAAGGAAGATCGGCCTCGGCTAGCCCGCCTGCGGAAATATCTTACGGTCACTGCACCTCGTACCTGTGGCAAGGACATTAGACTAGGCGTACACTCGAGCGAGGGAGTTTGTCCCAGCAAGTTGTCCATCGATCATACCGCTTTTCCCAACCCCCCCTGCAATTTGGGCGCGAAAAACCGTCTGAGCAGCTTCTGGGCCGCAGGGATCCATCCATCTGGCAGAGCACCCCTTGAGTTAGAAACAGCGGCCCAGCACCGCAGCCCAAGGAGCGAGGCTGCCTCTTTCCAGGGATCCCGGAAGTCCCTCTAGGATGAAGAAAGTTTGCAGAGAGGAAAGCCATGCTTTCACTAGCCAATCAGGTGGTGCTGATTACCGGCGCTTCTGCCGGCATTGGCAAGGCCGTCGCCCTGGAAGCGGCCAAACGCGGGGCCCGCTTGGTGCTGGCGGCCCGCCGGGAGGAGCTGCTACAAAACGTCAAGGACTTGGTGGAGAAGCAGGGGACAGAAGCGCTGGTGGTGCCCACCGACATGGCCGATACAGCCCAGGTGGAGGCGCTGGCCCAAAAGGCCCTGGATCGCTTTGGCCGGGTGGACATCCTGGTGAACAACGCCGGCTACGGCCAAATGGGACCGGTGGAAGAGGTGGATGTGGCGGCGATGCGGCGGCAGTTCGAGGTGAATGTGTTTGGTCTGCACGCCCTCACCCGCGCCCTCTTGCCCCAAATGCGGGAGCGGGGCAGCGGCCGCATCCTCAACCTCAGCTCCGTGGCCGGCCAGATGTCGATGCCTTTCAGTGGGGTTTACAGCGCCACCAAGTTCGCCGTGGAGGCCCTCAGCGACGCCCTGCGGGTGGAAGTGGCCCCTTTTGGCATCAAGGTTATCGTGATCGAGCCAGGGCCGGTGGCCACCGAGTTTGGCCGCGTGGCCGAAGAGACCTTTGCTGCTGTTGTCAATCCCAACGGCCCCTACAAAGCGATCTTGGACAAGGCTGCCGAGCTGGCCAGCTCGTTCCACAAAATGGCCTGGCCGGTGGAGAAGGTGGTGGAGCCGATCCTGAGAGCCATGACGGATCCCCACCCTTCCGACCGCTACACCGCTTTTACGGGCGGCAAGCTGGCGCTGGGGCTGATGCGGTTGCTGCCCGCCGCTCTGGCCGACCAAATGTGGCGGCGCGTCTACGGCCTGGATGCCCTGGGATCCCCCAAATCGGCCTAGTCGCCGATTGCAGGGATCCCTTCCCAGCGCAATTCCGGGCATTTCGTGCGGCAGGGTTGTATCTTGGGGGAGCGACAGGTTAAGTTTGTTGAAGGACTTTTAATAACCAGGTGTTCCCCTTCCCCATGAACAAACCTCTATCTCCCCAGCGCTGGCTAATTGCCCTCATGCTGGGCTTTTGTCTCTGGCAGGGATCCGGCCTAGCTCCTGCCCACGCCGCTCTGGCCTCTGCCCTCACCTATGACCGCTTCTTGCGCTATGTCGAGGAGGGTCGCGTTACCGATGTGCGCCTCCTCGATAACAACCTGGTAGCCGAAGTGACGGCTGTTGACCCACAAACGCAGCATTCCACCCGCTACCGGGTCAACCTGCTGCCCAACACCGTGCCGCAACTGGTGGATCGCCTCACCGAGCAGGGGATCGAGGTGGCTGTAGTGCCCACCCGCGATGGCAGCGCCTTCTGGGCGATCTTGGGCAACCTGGTCATCCCGGTGCTGCTGCTGGGGGGGTTGTTCTTGTTCCTGCGCCGCGCTGGCGGAGGAGCAGGCGGTCCTGGACAGGCGATGAACTTCGGCAAGTCGCGGGCCCGCTTCCAGATGGAAGCCAAAACCGGCGTCAAGTTTGACGATGTAGCCGGGATCGAGGAGGCCAAAGAAGAGCTGCAAGAGGTGGTTACCTTCCTGAAGAAGCCGGAGCGCTTCACTGCCGTAGGGGCCAAGATCCCCAAAGGCGTGCTGTTGGTGGGGCCGCCGGGGACGGGTAAGACCCTCTTGGCCAAAGCCATTGCTGGCGAGGCGGGAGTGCCTTTTTTCAGCCTCTCTGGCTCCGAGTTCGTGGAGATGTTCGTCGGCGTGGGGGCCTCGCGGGTGCGGGATCTCTTTAAGAAGGCCAAGGAGAATGCTCCCTGCATCGTCTTCATCGACGAGATCGACGCGGTGGGCCGGCAGCGGGGAGCGGGCATTGGCGGCGGCAACGACGAGCGCGAGCAAACCCTGAACCAGTTGCTTACGGAAATGGATGGGTTTGAGGGCAACTCAGGGGTAATTGTTATTGCCGCAACCAACCGCCCGGATGTGCTGGATGCGGCGCTCCTACGGCCTGGACGCTTCGACCGCCAGATCACCGTGGATCGGCCCAGCTTCAAGGGGCGCTACGAGATCTTGCGCGTGCATGCCCGCAACAAGAAGCTGGCAGAAGAGGTCAGCCTGGAGGCCATTGCCCGCCGCACCCCTGGCTTTGCCGGCGCCGATCTGGCCAACCTGCTCAACGAGGCGGCCATCCTGGCGGCCCGCCGTCAGCACAAAGCCATCACCAACCAGGACATCGACGACGCCATCGACCGCATCACCATTGGCCTGACCAAGCCGCCGCTATTAGACGGCAAAAGCAAGCGCCTCATCGCCTACCACGAGTGCGGCCATGCTCTGTTGATGACCCTCTTGCCCCATGCGGATCCCTTGAACAAGGTAACGATCATCCCCCGTTCCGGAGGTGCCGGCGGCTTTGCCCAGCAACTGCCCAACGAGGAGCAGATCGACTCCGGCATGTACAGCCGCGCCTGGCTGTTGGATCGGGTGGTGGTCGGTTTTGGCGGTCGGGCGGCGGAGGAGATCGTCTTTGGCTACTCGGAAGTGACGACGGGGGCCAGCAACGACCTGCAGCAAAACACCAACCTGGTGCGGCAAATGGTGACCCGCTTTGGCATGTCCGAGCTGGGGCCCCTGATGTGGGATCCGCCCAACAACGAAATCTTTTTGGGCGGCGGCTGGATGAACCGCGTCGAGTACTCCGAAGATGTGGCCGCCAAGATCGACCGGCAGGTGCGGCAAATCCTGGAGAGCTGCTACCAAAGAGCGAAGCAAATCCTGCTGGAGCACCGGGCGCTGCTGGATCGCCTGGCCGACACCCTGGTGGAACGGGAAACCCTAGATGGGGACGAGTTTCGGGCCATTGTGGCAGAATACGTGCCCATCCCCGAGAAGATCGGCTTGCCCAGCCCGAAGACGGCTTGAGGGATCCCCTCTCGCTGCGGGATTGATTAACCTGGGAGGGTGGTTGTTGGGGCCGGCGCCCGGCAACTGCCCTTTTGTTTTGCGGCTGTCGTCAGGTTGTGTCATGCTCTCTTCTCTCTCTGCCTTGCCGGTTCACCTCTACCGCTGCCTGAGCTGTGGTCAGGAAGGGCTGAACCTGCCACCGGGACGTGAGCCGGGAGCCGCGGCGGATCGGGTTTACTGTCCCCGTTGCGGCCAGATCTACCCCATCACCGCCTTTGGAGCGGTGGATTTTTTGGCCGCCGCGCGGGACTTGCCGCTCACTCCCGCTCAGGCCATTGCCCATCTGCCCGGGTTTGCCTGGGGCTACGATCGCCTCTGGCGGCCTTGGGCGCTGTCGCTGTTGTCGGGGGAGCGTTTCGGCAGCGAGCGGGAAGGCCAATTGCTGGCGGAACTGGTGGGGGAGGCAGATCCCGTCTTGGATTTGGGCACGGCAGGGGGGTACTGGAGCCGCCTCCTCTTGGCCAGGGATCCGCAGCGGACGGTGATCGGCCTAGACAACGCGACGGGAGTGCTGGCGGAGGCGGCCCAGCAGGCCCAGCCCCACTGGCAGCGCTACAGCCTGGTGCGAGCCCGGGCGGAGCAGCTTCCCCTGGCCTCTGGAGCCTTTGGGGCGGTGATCAGCGGCGCCACCCTGAACGAGGTGCCGTTGGATCCCTGTCTGCGGGAAGTGGCCCGTGTTTTGAAACCGGGAGGGGTGTTTGTCTCGATGCACAGCCAGCAGGTGCAGGGATGGGGGCAGAGGGTGCAGCAGTTGCTGGAGGCGACCGGCCTTCGCTTTTTCTCCGCAGACCAGTTGCGCTGGCACTTTGCCCAGGTGGGGTTGCGCTTGGAGCGCTATCTCAGCTTCGGCTGGGTGGCTTTTGTGCAGGCAGTGCGCCTCTAGGGGATCCACTCCAGGCCAACGCCAAAGCTGGATTCCCGCGCCAAGGTGGAGTGGCGCAGGCTGTAGCGGGCAGCAAGACGAAGGGAAGGGCTAATGGCGTAGGCGGCGGTGATCTCCGCTAGGGTGGCCTGTCCTTCTTCCGGCTCCTGCGGGGCCACCCAAGTGTAGCTGCCAGTCAAGTCGGCGGCTCCGGGAGCCAGGGCCAAAACAACAAAGGCCCCATAGCTCACCCCGCTGAGGCGGCGGTTTTTTTCTTCCAAGGCTCGATAGCCCAGTTGGGGGGCCAGGTTCAAGCGGGAGCCCATAGGGGCGAGAAAGTAGCGCACCTCTGACCCGTACTGGCGGATTTCTGGGTTCTCAGAAGATTGGCGATAGTCGCCGCTGAGGGTGAGGCGATCTCCCAGGCGCAAGTCCTGCAGGCTGATTCGCCACTCAGAAGCCGACTCGAAACCCGCCTGCAAACGGGTGGGCAAGACGGGAGTATTGCGGATTTCTTCCAGGAGATTGGGCGGACTTTGCAGCCAGCGGCGCAACACGGGGCTATCCTCCACAATTTGGCTATCCAGCCCCAGATCTAAAACGCCTGAGAGCGCGGTTGGCCGCGGATCTGCTTCCTTGCGGCCCGCTTGGGTCGAATGGGCCCAGGCCGGCCATGCTGGCATCAGCCCAGCCCCAAGGAGCAGCATACCCAAGCAAAGTCCTTTGCCAGATTGCCCTACCACCTGCAACCCCCGCCCCTCCCGTCCTTAACTGTAGCTGCTTCCAATAGGAGCTTTCACGCCAGCTCGCGGGCGCCGCGGCTCTCAGCAGCGTAGGATGACACCCCAAGGACGGTTCAACAATGGCAAGGCAAAGACTAGCGGTTTCGGCTGTTGGCCATGACTCGCAGCCGCTGGGCCAGGTTTTGCAGTTGCCGCTCAAATTGCAGATTTTCCCGCTGCAACTGGCTAACTTTTTCACAGCTATAGAGAACGGTGGTGTGATCTTTCCCGCCAAAGTAATCGCCAATTTTGGGCAAGCTAAGATTGGTATGGTGACGCATCAAAAACATGGCAATTTGCCGCGCCTGGCTGATGTCCCGCTTGCGAGAGGATCCCAATAAGCTTTCTCGGTCGACGCCGAATTCTTCACAGACCACGTCAATAATCATGTCGGGCGTGATCTCCTTGGGCTCGCTGGGGGGGTTGAGAATGGGCTGAATCGTCTCCACACTCATCGGCAGGCCAGAAATGGAGACGTAGGCAACGGCACGGATGAGGGCGCCCTCCAGCTCGCGAATGTTGCTGGTGTAGGTGGTAGCAATGTATTCGATCACCTCAGGCGGTAGGATCATCCCCTCGTACTCGGCTTTTTTCTTGAGAATGGCCATGCGGGTCTCGATGTCCGGCGGCTGAATTTCCGCAATCAAGCCCATCGAAAACCGAGAACAGAGCCGCTCCTGCAGCCGAGGGATGAGGTGAGGGGAGCGGTCGGCAGCTAGCACGATCTGTTTGCCCGACTCGTGCAACGTATTAAAGGTGTGGAAAAACTCCTCTTGGGTGTACTCTTTGCCTTCGATAAATTGAATGTCGTCCACCAATAAAATATCCACATCTCGATAGTGCTCCCGGAAAGACTGCATGCTGTCTCGCCGGATGGCATCGATTAAATCGTTGGTAAAGCGCTCGGTGGACACGTAAAAGACCTTGGCCCGCGGATTCGCCTCCAGTTGGTAGTGGCCGATGGCCTGCATCAGGTGGGTTTTGCCCAGCCCTACCCCGCCGCAGAGAAACAAGGGATTGTAGGCCCGCCCAGGCTTGTCGGCCACGGCCAGAGCCGCTGCATGGGCCATGCGGTTGTTGGGGCCGACCACAAACCGCGAGAAGGAATACTTGGGGTTGAGATCCGGGGCTCGCATGGGCAGGCTGCCGCTCACCTCCAGCCCCAAGGGGGCGGAAGCAGGAAAACTGCCGGCTTTGCGGGAGGTTGAGGCCACAGCCGTTGAAGGAGCTTCTTCCTCGACCAAAGCCTGGGGAGCGACGGAAAACTCCACTTGCAAAGGGATTCCGGCCACCCGCTGCACCACCTCGGTGATGGTGGAGGCGTAGTGCTTTTGCAGCCAGCCCCGCGCCCATTCGCTAGGAGTGGAGATGGTGAGGCGGTTGTCCACCAAGGATTCAGCTCGCGCCGTCTTGATCCAAGCCTCAAAAGTTGGACGGCTGAGCTGCACCTGTAGATGCCCCAAAGCTTCGTCCCAGAGTCGATCTAGGGAGATGTCCACACCACACACCCAAAGCGACACAGCCAAAGCCCAGCAAAGACAGGGGCGCCAACCCGGTGCCTCTGCTCTCTCGACTGGGATTGTAGGATCCCCAATTTAGCTGCTCGGCGTGAGGCGGCCAATCTAGCGATTTTCCGTCGAGTCTGCTACGATAAAGCTTTGCTAATTGTCTGCCGGTGAACTGGGCTTCTCCCTCGCCAGTCGCAGCAGGCCTTGTTGACAGGATGAGTTGGTCTCCACCATGACTCAGCGTACCCTTCGTGGCACCAATCGCAGACGCATTCGCGTCTCTGGGTTTCGGGCCAGGATGCGCACGGCAAGCGGGCGGCAGGTCTTGCGGCGGCGGCGGGCCAAGGGGCGTTATCGCCTGGCGGTTTCTTAAGGGTTAGCAGAGCCGATCCCATCTCAAACTCTTGGGGTGTCGGCGTCCAAGACGGGTTGACTCCTGCCTGGGATTCCCTTTCAGTGCCCAATGCTGCCTGCTCCTTATCGCTTGCGAGATCGGCGAGCTTTCCAGGCGCTTTACCAGGCGGGGCAGCGCCGTTCCGGTGCAGGCTTGATCCTTTTGTTTCAGCCGATGCCGGCGGGGTGCGAAGGGATCCCCAGCCAGGTGGGGCTGGTGATCGGGAAAAAGGTGAGCAAATCTGCTGTCAAGCGGAATCGGCTGCGACGCCGGTTGCGAGAAATCTTGCGGCCCCTGTGCCCAAACCTGAAACCCGGATACCGGCTACTGCTCATCTCCAAGCCCAACCTGCTCACCTATAAGTGGCCAGAGCTACAGGCAGAGGTGCATCGTCTTTTGCAAAAGGCCGATCTGCTCGTCAGCCCGAGCCCAGATCCTGAGCCTTCTTAGAAGCTGGGCAGGCTGCGCTACCCGTGCTAGCCTGGTGCCATCATCTGCTGCTGGCTGCGCTAGATATGGGGCGGGATGTACATCAAGCGGATCGAGCTGACCCGATTTAAGTCCTTTGGCAGCACGACCTCGCTGCCCCTGTTGCCGGGTTTTACGGTCATCTCCGGCCCCAACGGCTCCGGCAAGTCCAACATCCTGGATGGGATCCTGTTCGCGCTGGGGCTATCGTCCTCGCGGGGGATGCGGGCAGAGAGGCTTTCGGATCTGGTGCATTCTGGCAGCCTCAGCAGCAACCGGCGGGTAGAGACCCACGTCGCCGTCACCTTCGATCTGGGGCCGGGAGAAGACGGCCAGCCGAGAGAATGGAAAGTCAGCCGTCGGCTGCGGGTCAGCCCCGGCAAGGGAGAGGATCCCGATTCCCTGCCCTACACCAGCACCTTCTACATCAACGATGTGCCCTGCACCTTGAGCGAGCTGCACGAGCAACTGGAGGCGATGCACATCTACCCCAACGGCTACAACGTGGTCCTGCAGGGGGATGTTACCAGCATCATCTCCATGAACTCCAAGGAGCGGCGGCAGATCCTCGACGAATTGGCGGGGGTGGCCACCTTCGACCGCAAGATCGCCCAGGCCAACGCCAAGCTGGAGGTGGTGCGCGAACAAATTGAGCGCTTCCGGCTCATCGAGCAGGAATGGCAAGCCCAAGGAGAGCGGCTGCTCAGGGAAAGTGAAAAGGCGCAGCAGTACCAGCAGTTGCGGCTGCAGTGGCAAACGCTGGAGCGACAGCAACGGGTGTTGCTTTGGCGGCATTTGCAAGCCCAAGTGGAAGCAACCCAGGCAGCCATTCGGCAGCTTCTGGAGGCTCAGGAGCAAGCCACTGCTCAGGTGCAGACCTTGAGCGAGCAGTTACAGCAGGCGGAAGCCGCCCTGAGCGAGCTGCAAAGCCGCATCCACGCCCTCGGAGAGGAAGAATACCTGCACCTGCAAGCCCAGATCGCTGCCGCCGAAGTGCAACGGCAACAGCTCAGCCAACAGATCGCCGCCTGGCAGCAGGAAATCGAGCAAACGCAGCGCCTGCAGCAGGAGCGCCAAACCCAACAGCAGCACCTGCAGGCAGAGCTGGAACGCCTGCAAAGCCAACAGGAGCAACTGGCCCAGGCCCAGGGATCCCTGCAAGCCCAGGTGCAGAAAGCCCAAATCAGCCTAGAACAAAGTCGCGAACAACTGCGGGCCCTGGCCCAATCTGCCGAGGCCTGGGTCAAGCAGCAGCGCTACCTCACCCGCCACCTGGAAGAGATCCGCGCCGAACAAGAGCCTTTGCAACAGGAGCAAATTCGCCTGCAAGAGCGCCAACGGCAACTGGCGCGACAAGTCCAAGACACCCAAACTGAGATCGCCCAGATTGAAGAATGGCTGGGATCCCACCTGGCCCTCACCGCCGAGCTGGAACAGGCCTGCCGACAGTCGGAAGCCCAGGTGCAGGCCCTGGCGCAAGAGCTGGCGCAACTGCAAGCCAACCTGGAGCTGGATCGCGCCACCCACGAGCGGCTGGCCGCCGAGTTCCACGCCAAGCAGCGGCAACTGGACAAGTGGGAGACCCGCCGCCAACTGCTGCAAGAATCCCAGGGATCCCGCGCCACCCAGGCCATCCTGAGCGCCCGCCTGCCGGGGGTTTTGGGATTGGTGGCCCAGTTGGGGCAGGTGGATCCCCAGTATCAACTGGCGCTGGAGATTGCGGCAGGCAACCGACTGCACTTTGTGGTGGTGGAAGATGAAAGCGTCGCCGTCAGCGCGATCAACCTCTTAAAGCGGGAAAAACTGGGGCGCGCCACCTTTTTGCCCCTCAACAAATTGCAGCCCGCCCGCCCGCCCGCCCCCCTCAACTTAAACGGTCTGATCGACTACGCCATCCGCCTGGTGCACTTTGAAGAGCGCTACCGAGATGTTTTTGGCTTTGTGTTCGGCTCCACCCTGGTTTTCCAGAGCCTGGAGCTGGCCCGGCCCTACATCGGCCAGCACCGCATGGTCACCCTGGAAGGGGAGCTGCTGGAAACCTCGGGAGCCATCACTGGCGGCACCGGCCCCCAACGAGCTGGGATCCATTTTTCTGCGGGCGAACACTCGGAAGGGGAAGCCCTGCGCGCCCGCCTGGCCGATCTGGAAGCGCTGCTGGCCGCCCTCGCCCCTCGCCTCCAAGCCGCCCAAGCCCGCGAAAAACAACTGGCCCAGGCCCTGCTCCTGGCCCGCCAGGACGCCCTGCAAGCCCAGCAATACCTGGAGCGGCACCAGGCCGACTGCCAAAACCAGCAGGCCCGCCTGCAACACCTGCAGGGATCCCTGGCGCAATGGCAAAGCGAAAGCCAGCAGATCCAAGAGCGGCTGCACCAGATTCAACTCCGCTGGGATCCCTTGCAACAGCGCCTGGCCGATCTCGCCCGCAAGCTCAGCCAACTGGAGGGATCCCCGGTCAACCAGCACTGGCAGCAACTGCAGCAGGCGGTACAGCAGCAGGAGAGCCACCTGGCGGAGCTGCAACACCACCTGGCCCACCTGGAGCGACAGCAGCAGGAGAACCTCAGCCAGCAACACCTGAAGCAGGCCCAGATCCAGCACCACCAGGAGCGCCTGCAAGAGGGCGAACGGCGTCAGGCCCAACTTCAAGAGCAAATCGCCCAGGCCCAGGCCACTCTCGCCCACATCCAGCAGCACATTGCCGAGCAACGGCAACAGATGGGCCAGATCGAAGCCCGCCTCGCCCACCTGCGCCAAGAGCGGGAGCGGCAAGAATTTCAACTGCGCGCCCAACAGCAGCAGCTCCAACGCCTGGAATGGGAACGCTACCACGCCCTCACCCAACAGCAGGAAAAAGAGGCCATCCTTGCCCAACTGCAAGCCCAACTGCAAGCCGCGGCCCAAGAGCTGCCGGATCCCCTTCCCCCCCTGCCCCCCCACCTGACCCTGGACGAGCTGCAACGGCAAAAACGCAAAATCGAAGAGCAATTGCGATCCCTGGAGCCGGTGAACATGTTGGCCATCGCCGAATACGAACAGATCCAGGCCCGCCTAGGGGATCTCAGCGCCAAACTGGAAACCCTGCACCAAGAGCGCACCGAATTGTTGCTGCGCATCGAGAACTTTTCCACCCTGCGCCGCCAAGCGTTTTTGGATGCCTTCCATGCCATCAACGGCCATTTCCAGACCATCTTTGCCCAGCTTTCCGAGGGAGAGGGCTATTTAGAATTGGAGAACCCAGAGGATCCGTTGGCCGGGGGTTTGACCCTGGTGGCCCGCCCCAAAGGCAAGCCAGTGCGTCGTCTCAGCGCCATGTCGGGCGGAGAAAAATCCTTGACGGCCCTCAGCTTTATTTTTGCGTTGCAGCGCTATCGCCCCTCTAGCTTTTATGCCTTTGACGAGGTGGACATGTTTTTGGATGGGGCCAATGTAGAAAAATTGGCCGACATGATCTGGCAGCAATCCCGCCAGGCGCAATTCTTGGTGGTCAGCCTGCGCCGTCCCATGCTTGAAAAAGCGGAGCGCACCATTGGAGTGACCCAAGCTCGCGGCGCCTACACTCAAGTGATCGGCCTAGTCAACCCCACCGCTCACGTCGGCTAAAGCACCCAGCAGGCGGCAATCGCGGCGGGATCCCATCTCGCTTGCTATCTAGAGAAGAGCGTAGATTCCAAAAACTCCGCAGGGCAAACCATTTCAGCAGATGTTGATGAAAATGCAAGCTCTTCTATCCCAAAGCTGCCGATCGATATTGAGCTTGAGGAAAATCCCATCAGCATTGTCGATAGCAACAACGCTGCTGCTTTTGGTCGGCAATGCCTCTGCGCAATCCCTGGACAATGGCGGATCCAAGGCAGAAGCTCCTACAGCTTCCCTTCAAGTTTTGTCGGCTTTGCCAGCTGCCACAGCGAGAACTTGGGTCGCGCAAACCTTGCCAAACCCCGGCAGCTCTGGTGATCGCACTGCCATAAGGCAAGCTGTGCTCACCGACCCATTGATCAACGAGTATCTCCGACAAGCAGCAGCTCGATCCCCCGGTGTGCCGGTTCATCCTCTGGAAACCGGAGCAATCGCCATTGCCGAAAACTATGCTCTGGTTGAAGTCTCTGCCGGAGTTGGCGACCTTCCGGTAATTGATGGCTGCTATTTGCTTAAAAAACACAGTGGTCAGTGGGTAGTGGTGGCTCAGGCGGGCTGGGAGCCAGGGCTAAGCATTAATCAAAGTTGGCTCTCGACAGTGCTAGATGTGCCCAAAGATGTTGTCAGTCGGCTAATTGATACACTTCGCAGTGCCGGCAAGGAGGTTGAGATCGACGACACCTTGTACACAGATGTCCCCCTGCCCTGCATTACTCAGATAGAGGATCCCAATCCGCCGACTAATGTACGATCGACACCCGCTGTAGCCGCAGGCAATGTTATCGGTCAACTGCCCAATGGAACCGAAGTGCGGGTCATGGAAGTACTCAACGGCTGGCTCAAGATTCGGCAGCCATTGGTGGGCTGGGTATCGATGGGTCTGACACGGGTATCCTGTGGCAACTCCCTGGCAGAAGTGGAAAAGAATCTAGAAGCTCTGCATTCTCTGGAAGGGGAACTGGCCATAGAAGCCGCCGATACCTTGGTGCGATACCTCTATCGGGGTGCAGAGGGATCCTTTGCCGCAGCGGCGCTGGCCCATTTCAACGAGCTTGCCATCAACCGGTTTTATGCTCTGAAAATGGTGCTTGACAGGCACACTGAAGAGGTGCGTCGTCACGTATTGCAGCAAGCCATCGCAGCAGGGATCCATCCTCAAGCCCGGACACACTTCGAGCAGGAAATTGCCCAGAGCAAGACTCTCTCCCCTACTCTCAAGACCTGGAAAACGTTGAATCAGAGCCAAACCAGACTGAGACTTTATAAACTAGAGCCCTAGAGCCAGGGCTCCCAATTGCTTCCTATTGCCCTTCAGCAGGGGGTTATTCTGGAATCCAGTTTTGCATGGGAATGTCCAGTTCATGCCATGACGGCCTTGACGCTCAATCTCAGCCCTTTGATGACTCTGACGCGAGAGGATTTTATCCGGCTATGTGCGGCCAATCCTGAGCTAAAGCTAGAGCGCACTGCCCGAGGAGAGCTGGTGATCATGTCCCCCACTGGCGGTGAAGTTGGCCACTGGAATGCAGAGATCACCACAGAGCTAACCCTCTGGAATCGCCAATCAGGCCGAGGCAAAACCTTTGATTCTTCCACGGGGTTTTCTCTGCCTTCAGGCAGCGACCGCTCTCCTGACCTGGCCTGGATCCCGCTGGAAAAGTGGGAGGCTCTGGATCCCCAGACCCGCCGGGGATTCTTGCCCCTGTGTCCTGACTTTGTGGTGGAGATCCTCTCGCCCACCGATTCTTGGGTTCAAGCCCAGGCCAAGATGCAGGAGTACTTGGACAACGGCTGTCGCTTGGGGTGGCTTTTGGATCCCAAGGCCAAGCGGGTGATGATCTACCGGGCAGGACAGGCGCCGGAGCTAGTGGAAGACCCAGAAACCTTGTC
Source organism: Synechococcus sp. WC101 (assembly GCF_047461555.1). NCBI lineage: Bacteria > Bacillati > Cyanobacteriota > Cyanophyceae > Synechococcales > Synechococcaceae > Synechococcus > Synechococcus sp. WC101. Next base: position 14,455 of record NZ_JANSHG010000008.1, on the reverse strand, counting down.
GGGAGAAGACGTGCTCCCCGGCTTCACCCTGCCCATCCGCAAAATTTGGTCTGCCGAGAGCTAAGGGATCCGCAAAAGGGGAAACAACTGGTAGTGTCTTAATGGCTTAAAAAACAAGCATTTGGCCCTGCCGACAGTGGTAGAGGAGATTGCCCAGAGTTTATCCTATTCACAGCATCTGCAAACAAGGGCAGGCCACCATGAAGGGATTTGCGCGGGCAGTTCAGGTGTGGGGCACAGTCGGGGCGCTCAGCGGAGTCCTTTCTGGCAGAGTGATGGGGCAAGCGGCCTTGCCCCCTGTGCCGGTCATGCCCTCAGTTGAGGATCCGATTGCGAATCCGATTTCTCCCTTCCAGGGTGCGTCGCCCGATCTGGGCATCCCGGCAGCTCCTCCTTTGCCAGCAATGGGCCAGGATTTGCGCTATCTGGTGGAGTTGTTCATCAACGAGTCTTGGCAGGCGGGCAAGCAAGCCGCTGCGGTTAACTACAACGACCTCTACACCCGCCTGTTGGCCCGCACCTACAGCGATCCCCGTCCGCCCATCGAAGTCGAGTACGAGCTGATTCGAGAGGTTCTGCGCGAATACGGGGATCCCGCCGATCGCTTCTGGGATCCCCAAAGTTTCAGGGACTTGCTCAACCGCCCTCGTCCACCCCTGCAGGCGCGTCAGATTGGGCCGCGCCAGGTTTACCTGGCAGTGCCGGAGCTCACCCCTGCCACAGCCCAGCAGATCCGCCAAGCCCTCTACACCCAGGATTACAGCCAAGGCATTGTCCTCGACCTGCGCAGCTCGGTGGGCTATGACCCGCAAGTGATAGCGGATGTGGCACGCCTATTCTTGCCCCGCTCCGTGCAGCCGCTGCTGGTTACCGAAGACCGCTTTGGCCAGCCTACCCCCTGGAACAGCGAAAACCTGCCACTGGCTGCTGGGATCCCATCGGCCGTCCTGGTCGACGGCAACACCCGCCAGGGGGCCACCCTCCTGGCGGCCCAGTTGGGAGCCAGCGGCAGCACCGTTATAGTAGGGCAACCCACTCAAGGCAGCGAACGCCAGACCCGCTTCTTTGCCCTTCCTTCTGGCGCGGCGGTGGAACTGGCCGTGGCCACCTGGAAGACAGGCGATGGACGCTCCCTAGCCCAGGGTTTGGTGCCCCTGCAAAAGGTGGAGGGGGATGAGAACGCCTGGCTAAAGGCCGCCCTAGAAGCGCTGGCCCTGCCCCGCCGCCCCAGCCCTCCCCCCCGCCCCACCGTCCTGGTGCAAGAGGGCCGTGTTGGTCGCTTTGTCCTGGGCATGGATACCCGCAACGTCGATACCCACCTCTTGGGCAACGTGGATTTGATCCCGGCCGAATCGCGGGCAAATGTATTTCAGCCTAACAGCGACCTGAAGATCTTCTACTTGCAGGACTACATCCTCTTTGCCTACCGCCGTCCGGGCGTTCTCAATAGCTTTTTTGCCGACCGCATCTACACCACCCAACCCGAAGCCATGACTGGCGAAGGGATCCGTATCGGCTCCACCTACTCGGAAGTGATCGCCATTTACGGCGGGCCTGGCGAGAACGGCTACAACGAGGTGGTGCCCTACCCCAAGGGGAGCCGAGAATATCTGCGCGACGATCGCTACTATGTCAACTACGACGCCCTTGGCCTGTCCTTTGCCTTTGCGGCGGGATCCAACCAGGTCACCGCCATTGGCCTGTTCAAGCCGGGGAGCTAAAGGGAGCGGGCTGCTGCCCTAGCGAGGGGTCGAAATTAATCGATTGTTAACGTTTTTGTCCGAAGCCCTCAACACTGCCTGGAGCAATGCGGTAAATTAGTGCAGCGACCCCGCAAAGGGGATTTTTTGTGCCGTTCAGAGACTGTAGGAGAAGCCCTTGGCAAACGTTGTGGTTGTCGGTGCCCAGTGGGGCGACGAAGGAAAAGGTAAGATCACCGACCTCCTCAGTGAAAAGGCGCATGTGGTCGTCCGCTACCAAGGCGGGGTTAACGCAGGACATACCGTGGTGGTGGGGGGCCAAATCTTTAAGCTGCACCTGATCCCCTCCGGCATCCTCTACCCCGACAAGCGCTGCATCATCGCCAGCGGCACGGTGATCGACCCTGAGGTGTTGCTGGCCGAGATCGACCAACTGCACCAACTGGGGATCTCCACCCACAACCTCTACATCGCCGAGACAGCCCACGTAACCTTGCCCTACCACCGCGTCATCGACGTGGCCGAGGAAGAGCGACGCGGCATCTACCGGCTGGGCACCACCGGGCGAGGCATTGGCCCTACCTACGCCGACAAGGCCGAGCGCATGGGCATCCGCGTCGTGGACTTGATGTACCCCGACCAACTGCGGGAGCGCCTCAGTTGGGCCATTCCCTACAAGAACGTTTTGCTGGAAAAAATCTACAACCTACCCCCTCTGGATCCCGAGCCGATCATCGAGCAATACCTGGCCTACGCGGAGCGGCTGCGCCCCTACGTCACCGACGCTGCCCTACTCCTCACCCAGGCCATCGAGGAGCGGCAGAACATCCTCTTTGAGGGGGCCCAGGGCACGCTGTTGGATCTCGACTACGGCACCTACCCTTACGTCACTTCCTCCCATCCCATCGCCGGCGGCGCCTGCGTGGGGGCCGGGATCGGCCCCACCAGCATTGACCGGGTGATTGGGGTAGCCAAGGCCTACACCACCCGCGTCGGCGAAGGCCCCTTCCCCACCGAGCTCAAGGACGAGATTGGCGCTTACCTGGGGGCGGCGGGAGCCGAATTTGGCACCACCACCGGGCGGCAGCGGCGCTGCGGCTGGTTCGACGGCGTAATCGGGCGCTACGCCGTGCGGATCAACGGCCTGGATTGCTTGGCCATCACCAAGTTGGATGTGCTGGACGGCCTAGACGAGATCAAGGTGTGCGTGGCCTATGAGTACCAGGGGCGCGAGATCCGTCACTTTCCCAGCGATGCCCGCGTCTTTGCCCAGTGCAAGCCCATTTATGAAACCCTGCCCGGCTGGAAGTGCTCCACCAAAGACTGCCGCTCCCTTGAGGACTTGCCTCCCGAAGCCTACGACTACCTGAAGTTTTTGGCCCAGTTGATGCAGGTGCCGATTGCCATCGTCTCCCTGGGAGCCAGCCGCGACCAAACCATTATCGTGGAGGATCCCATCCACGGCCCCAAGCGCGCCTTGCTCTACCCCAACGGCCGCAAGCAAGTTCACGCCCTCATGCCCGACTGACGCGCCCTAGCTCAGTGGCTACTCTGCTGAGGGACACTGCTTAGCAAACCAGCCTGGGCCGCGCAGAGGGAGCCAAGGGAGAGGGATCTGCCCCCCAACCCTTACGTTGCCGCTACCGCCCCATAAGGATCCGCTAAGCTCAAAAAAGGTAGAGATTGCTGACCCTGTCTTCTGGTCTTGCCATGGCTGCTCCCACCTATTACACCATCACCTTCGGCTGTCAAATGAACCGGGCCGATAGCGAGCGCATGGCCGGGATCCTCGAGTCGCTGGGGTATGTGCCCGCCGAAGACGAGCTGCAGGCAGACTTAGTTCTCTTCAATACCTGCACAATCCGCGATAACGCTGAGCAAAAGGTGTATTCCTACCTGGGCATCCAGGCGCAGCGCAAGCGGAAAAACCCAGCCATCAAGCTCATCGTGGCCGGCTGCGTGGCCCAGCAGGAGGGGGAAAGGTTGCTGCGCCGCGTCCCCGAGTTGGATCTGGTCATGGGCCCCCAGTACGTCAACCGCCTTGGGGATCTGCTGGCCCAGGTGGAGGCGGGCAACCAGGTGGTGGCCACCGAGCCTGTCGAGATCCCGGAAGACATCACCAAGCCCCGCCGGGATAGCCGGGTGACAGCCTGGATCAACGTCATCTACGGCTGCAACGAGCGCTGCACCTACTGCATTGTGCCGTTGGTGCGGGGACGGGAGCAGTCGCGCCAGCCGCAGGCCATCCGCGCCGAGATTGAGGACGTGGCCCGGGCCGGCTACCGCGAGGTCACCTTGCTAGGGCAAAACATCGACGCCTACGGGCGGGATCTGGATCCCAAGACCAACCTGGCCAGCCTGCTGCGCTTTGTCCACTCGGTGGAAGGGATCGAGCGGATTCGCTTTGCCACCAGCCACCCGCGCTACTTTACTGAAGAGCTGATCGCCACCTGTGCCGAGCTGCCCAAGGTGTGCGAGCACTTCCACATCCCCTTCCAGGCGGGCAGCGACGCCGTCCTCAAGCGGATGCGGCGGGGCTACACCCAGGAGCGCTACCGCCAGCTCATCCAGCTCATCCGCCAGTACATGCCCGAGGCCACCATCAGCGCCGATGCCATCGTCGGCTTCCCCGGCGAAACGGAAGCCCAGTTTCAGGAAACCCTGCAACTGGTTCAGGATATCGGCTTTGATTTCCTCAATACTGCCGCCTACTCTCCCCGCCCTGGCACGCCGGCAGCCGAGTGGCCTGACCAGGTGCCGGAAGAGGAAAAAAGCGACCGCCTGCAACGGCTCAACCGCTTGGTCGCGGAGGTGGCTGCCGCCCGCAGCGCCCGGCTGCTGGGCCAGGTGCAGGAGGTGCTGGTGGAAGGCCCCAATCCCAAAAACCCCCGCCAGGCCATGGGGCGCACCCGCGGCAATCGCATCGTCTTCTTCGACGGCGATCCCGAGCAATTGCAGGGATCCCTGGTGCCAGTGCGCATCACCGCCACGCGGGCCTTTTCCCTCAGCGGCGAGATTGCCAAGCCTGGGGAAGAGAAACCCCAAGCCGCAGAACTTGGGGCTTGCGCCTAAGCCCACGACGAGGATTGAACTCGTGACCTCCCCCTTACCAAGGGGGTGCTCTGCCACTGAGCTACGTGGGCGGCATGGTGGGCCGAGTTGGATTCGAACCAACGTAGGCGTAAGCCAGCGGATTTACAGTCCGCCCCCTTTAACCACTCGGGCATCGACCCTTGGACACTGGCTTCCTATATTAGCAGAAAGTGCTGCCCAAGATCGAATCCAGGCGAGAAGAGCTGTCTTGGGGACGGGAGCTAAACAGGGAGGGAGTTCCCGGCAAGACATCATGCCCTACCTTGCGGGGGCTGCTGGCAACAAGGGGCTTGAGGGCATTTGGCCAAACTGGAGAGAAAACTTGATAGGGTGGAGGACAGTCCCTTCACTTGTCCCTATGGTTTCAACCCTCGGCACTTCCACCTCCGTCGAACAAGTTTCTCCCAACCAGTCGCTATTGCCCCTGACCAGCCGCACCAACAGCCAGGGCCACCTGGAAATCGGCGGCTGCGACGTGGTAGAGCTGGTGCGCCAGTTTGGCTCTCCCCTCTACATCCTGGACGAGTGGACGTTGCGACACGCCTGCCGGCTCTACCGCGACACCTGGGCCCGCTGCTACCCTGGGGGATCCCAGGTCTTGTATGCTACGAAAGCCTGGAACTGCTTGGCCATCTGCGCTTTGGCCTTACAAGAAGGGCTGGGGCTGGACGTGGCCTCCGGCGGGGAGCTCTATACCGCTATTCAAGCAGGAGCCAGGGGTGAGGAGCTCTACCTGCACGGCAACGCCAAGTCGGCGGAGGAGCTGGCCATGGCCCTGGAGGTGGGCTGCACCCTGGTGGCCGATAGCCTCTACGAGCTACAGCAACTGGCCGCTCTGGCTACCCCTGCACGACCGGCCCGCTTGTTGGTGCGGGTCAACCCCGGCATTGACGTCCACACCCACGAGTACATCCGCACTGGCCAAACCGACAGCAAATTTGGCATCGGCCAGTGGCAACTGCCGGAGGTATTTGATTTTTTGGCAGCCCATCCCCAATTGCAATGCGTCGGGCTCCACGCCCACATCGGATCCCAGATCTTCGACCTACAAGGCCACCGGGATCTGGCAGGGGTACTGGCCCAGGTCTGGCGCCAAGGGCTGGAGAAGGGGCTGCCCTTGCAGGAGCTGAATGTGGGCGGCGGACTAGGGATCCGCTATGTCGAATCCGACGATCCCCCCTCCATTCCGGAGTGGGTGGAAGCCGTGGCCACTGCAGTGCAGCAGAGCTTCACCGCCGCCGGGATCCCGCTGCCCAAGGTGCTCTGCGAGCCTGGACGGTCTGTGGTTGGGCCAGCGGCTGTAACCGCCTACACTTTGGGGGGCAAGAAGTGGATCCCGCCCAGCGAAGACCTTCCCGAAGGGCGTCTCTACGTCACCATTGACGGCGGCATGTCCGATAACCCCCGCCCTATCACCTACGGAGCCCGCTACACCGCCCTTCTGGCCAACCGCCCTGAGGCCGAGGCCACCCAGCGGGTGACAGTGGCCGGCAAACACTGCGAGTCGGGGGATGTGCTCTTGAAAGATGTGCTTTTGCCCAACCCAGCGCCCGGCGAAGTCCTAGTTGTGTTGACCAGCGGGGCCTACAACTACAGCATGGCCTCCAATTACAACCGCTTCCCTCGGCCCGCGGCAGTGCTGGTCAACCAAGGGAAGGCCCAGTTGATCCTGCGGCGGGAAACTTATGCAGATCTGATCCGTCAGGACATCTTACCGGAGCGGTTGCAGCGGTGAAGGGCAGAGACGGCTGCCTGTAACCGTTGCCGTTGAGGGCGGGGCCCGGCTTTCTCTGCAGCGGCGACCCCGCTGGCTCTGGGGCAGGAAAGACTGGAAGACAGGTAGGAGGTGAGTGGTAGGCTGGTCAGGGGGCCGCAGTCCAACAGGGGTTCCGGAGCCAAAAGGTTCTGGGGCGCAGGATGGCGTAGGCAAAGGGTCCGCAACGAGGGGAGCGTGAACGGGGTTTTTCGGCATGCTGGCGGCCTTATGGGCTTGGCTACAGCAATTTAATGTTCTCAGCCTGTTGGACTGGGCTCTGGCCGTCTTGCTATTGGCTTTGGCCCTCTATTACACCCGCGAGAGCCGGGCCGGGGTGCTGGTGCGGGGGTTTATGGTGCTGCTGGTCCTGTATCTGGCCACCGCCTCGCTGCCGCTGGTGCACCTGATTTTGGATCGCTTGCTCCTGGCCGCGGCTGTGGCGATGGGGGTACTCTTTCAGCCGGAGTTTCGGCGGCTCCTGGAGCAACTGGCGAGGGCCATCTGCGTTGAGTGGCCGAACAGCACAGACGATGACGAGGATGACCCTAAGGAGGATTTGGTGGAGGAGGTGGTGCAGGCGGTGCGAGAACTCTCCCAAAATCGGACAGGGGCGCTGATTGTCATCGAGCCAGATCAGCCCATTGACTCGCGGGTGTTCACCGATAAAGGGGTTCCTCTCCAGGCGCGGGTGTCCCGGGAGCTCTTACAGACGATCTTCCAGACCTCGACGCTCCTGCACGATGGGGCTGTAATTATCCATCGGGATCGGATTCGCGCGGCAGGGGTGATCCTGCCGGTTTCGGAGCGAACTGCCTCTCGCCAACTGGGCACGAGGCACCGGGCGGCGATGGGGATCACAGAACAGGCCAATTGCTTGTGTATTGTGGTCTCAGAGGAGACGGGATCCATCTCACTGGCAGAAGGCGGACGCCTCGAGCGACCTCTGACCAGTGCCAAGCTCCACGAACTGCTGGTGCAGCGGTTGCGCCATCCGCGCGAAGCCAAAAAACGGGATGCTCCTCTGCAGGGATTGTGGGCCCACCCGTGGATTCACAATGGGCTGTTGCGCTGGTGGGGATCCCTGCCAGATCTAGCCAAACTCCTTCGCAAACCTGAGAAAACCCTTCCTAAAGACTGATCCGCATGACCCTTTCTCCTGTCCATCTTCTGCAGTTGCCTGCCGACCTAGATCCGCAGTTATTGCCCCGCCATGTGGCAGTGGTCATGGATGGTAACGGGCGGTGGGCGCAAAAACGAGGCTTGCCCCGCAGTGTCGGGCATCAGCGCGGGGTAGCGGCTTTGAAGGAGTTGCTCCGCTGCTGTCACGATTGGGGGATCCCCCTCCTCACCGCCTACGCCTTCTCCACGGAGAACTGGGGCCGCGCCCGCGAGGAGGTGGATTTCCTCATGACCTTGTTCGAGCAGGTGCTGTGGCAGGAACTGGCGGAAATGGTGCAGCAGGGGGTGCGCATCCAGTTTGCCGGCCAGTTGTCGGCCCTGCCCCGATCTTTGCAGGACACGATCCTGCATGCGGTGGAACGCACCCAGCACAACGAGGGCATTTGCCTGACGGTGGCCCTCAACTACGGCGGCAGACAGGAGATCGTGCAGGCTTGCCGCTCGATTGCCACCCTGGTGCAGCAGGGGCTTTTGCAACCGGATCAGATCGACGAGGCCCTCTTTTCCCAATTTCTCTACACCACTGGCTTGTCGGATCCCGACCTGTTGATCCGCACCAGCGGCGAGATGCGCATCAGCAACTTCCTGCTCTGGCAGATGGCCTACACCGAGCAGTACTTCACCCCCATCCTCTGGCCGGATTTCGACCGCGCCGCCTTTCACCAAGCCCTGCTCAGCTATCAGTCGCGGCAGCGGCGCTTCGGCAGATAAGACCTTGACGGATCCCCGCCTGGTCAAATCCAACTAGGGGCCGACCCAAGCGCTCCTGCCCTCACCCCCAACCCCTCTCCCTCAGGGAGCTAGCCCTCACCCCCAACCCCTCTCCCTCAGGGAGAGGGGAGTTAGGGAACGACTTAGATGGACAGGCAGCACATATGTAGGAATGTGTACCTGAAGCCCCCCAGCTAGCGCAGAAAGCTGGTGACCAGCCACATCACCGCAAACGTGATCCCCACCAACAGGGCGCCGGGGGCATCGCCGCCGGTGAGGGGAAGGGCAATGGCGTAGGCCAACATCAGTCCCAGGCTCAGTCCTGCCAGCGCCAAGAGAAAAGCGCGAAGGAAGCGGCGCTCTTTGCGGTACAGGAAATAGATACAGGCCATCAGCCCTAGCGCCAGTTGCAGGGAGGGATACTCATCGGGAGCCAAGACAACCCAACCCACCAGTCCTCCCAGCAACACGGCGGGCCAGAGCATATCCGGGGCAGAGGGGCTATCCAGCCAGCGGCTGATCCAGGGGGGATTTTGGGCAGCGGGACGGGGCAAACTCGGTTCTGTCTCTGGACGGGCAGCCCGCTGTTCAGCGTAGCGAATGCGGTCGGGGACGGCGATCTTGCCCTCCTTGCGCAGGCGCAGGCGCTGCATCAGGATGGCGTCGTAGGCTTGTTCCACCCGCTCCTGCTGCTGTTCATCCGCACCCAAGCTGGCCAGGAGCCGTGCCCGCGCCGATTGGATCTCCTCAAAGGAGGCTTCTTCGCTGACTCCCAACACTTGATAGGGACTCATCTCAGCCATAACGACCAGCCCTGTAACTCTCTATCACCTTAGCCCAGCCGCCAATTCAGCGGCAGGAGCCGCTGGCAGGGGTTGGGTTACCTTCTCCTCAAGGGATCCAGCGCCCGCAGCCGAGAGGAGAAGAGCCCGCAGCGACTGCGCCACCTGTTCAACTGCGGCTTGGGTGGTGGCCTTGCCCAGGCTGAGGCGGATGGATCCCAGGGCCTCGGCCTCGGAATAGCCCATGGCCAAAAGGATGCGGCTGGGGATCCGTTGGCCGCTGCTACAGGCAGAGCCGGCGCTGATGGCGATCCCCTGGCGGCTCATCTCCCTCACCAGCACATTCCCCGGCATGGCGGCAGTGCAGTAGCTGAGGTGGTGGGGCAGGCGTTGCTCCAGATCCGAGGGGCCAGTTAGCCGCAAACCTGGCACAGAGGCCAGCAACTGGGCCAGCTGCCGTTGCAACTGCCGCAGGCGGGCCGTCTCCTGCTGCAGCTCTTGGGCTGCCAAGGCCGCTGCCACCCCTAGACCGACAATGGCAGGGATCCCCTGGGTGCCAGCTCGCAGCCGCCGTTCTTGCCCGCCCCCCCGCAGCAGCGGTTGCAGCTCCACCCCCGGGCGTACGTAGAGCGCCCCCACCCCCTGCGGCCCGTAAAGCTTATGCCCAGACAGGGAGAGCAGGTCCACCGGCAGTTGCGCCAGATCCAAGGGGATCCGCCCCACCGTCTGCACCGCGTCGGTGTGGAAGAGAACTCCCGCCTGGCGACAGAGGCGGCCCAGCTCGGCAATGGGCTGCAGGGATCCCACCTCATTCTGGCCGTGGACGATGGAGACCAGCACGGTGGTGGGCTGCAGCGCCCGGAGCAGGGTTTGGGGATCCACCTGGCCGGCGGCGTTCACCGGCAGGCGGGTTACCTTCCAGCCTTGGGCCTGCAAGCGGCGGGCGGCATTCTCCACCGAGGCGTGCTCGACGCTGGAGATGATCAGGTGCTGGGGAGTGGAGTAGCGCTGCGCCACCCCAAACAGGGCCAGGTTGTTGGACTCCGTCCCGCCGGAGGTAAACAGCAGCGTCTCCGGCTCACAGTTGAGCAGCTCGGCCACCTGCTGCCGCGCCCGTTCCATGGCCATGGCCGCCCGTTCGCCCCAAGCGTGCAAGCTGGAGGGGTTGCCCCAACTTTCCTGCATCGCCAGCCGCATGGCCTCGATCACCTCCGGCCGAGGCGGAGTGGTGGCGCTGTGGTCAAAGTAAAGCGCGGGATCGAGAGGCGACATGGGAGCTTGACAACCCAGGACTCGATGTCCCCATCTTAGTGCTGGCGCGTTGGCAATTTACACCCCTTGCCGCAGGCGTTGCAGTCGTGCCAGCTCTTTAGGCGGGAGGGGGTTTTGGGCAGCGTCTGACTACCCCACCGCATAGGCAAGTGGGGTAGGTGCATCGAGATCTCAACCGCGCCAGGGCCCTCCAGGAGAGAGGACGAAAAGACTAGGAGGGAGTAGAAGCAGGGGTCGATCCCTGGCTCGTCAGCAGCGTTGCGCGCGGATAGGAGAGCGCTGCGGAGCGGCATGGCTACCGACCTGAGCCAGCGTCGCCAGAAAAGGAGGGAGAAGAAAACTCTTGAAATTACCTGAATAAGGTGGTGCGTTGGCGGTGCATGACCACCGATTCCACCAGGCCAATAGCCAGAAAGTTGGTCAGCAGAGCCGAGCGGCCATAGCTCAAAAAAGGCAGGGGCAGGCCGGTGATGGGGGCCAGGCCGATGGTCATGCCGATATTGACAACTGCCTGAAAGAGGATCATGGCCAGCACCCCGATGGCAATTAGGGAGCCAAAATTGTCCTTGGCCCCCTGGGCAATCCAGATGAGCCGTGCACAGAGAATCCAAAACAGAATCAGCACCGTCAGGGTGCCGACAAAGCCCATCTCTTCCCCAATGGCCGAGAAAATGAAGTCGGTGTGCTGCTCGGGGATGAAGTCCAGTTGGGTTTGGGTGCCCTGCTGGATGCCACGGCCCCAGAGCCCGCCGGCCCCGATGGCGATGCGGGACTGAATCAGGTGGTAGCCAGATCCCCAGGGCTCTTGCATGGGATCGATGAAGATCTCCAGCCGCCGCCGCTGGTAGGGCTTGAGGATGTGCCAGGCCACCTGGCCCAGATGCCCGGAGAGCAGGTTGAGCACTCCAAAGGTCATCGCTCCTGTCCACCGCCAAGGCAGCCGCCAAGCCGCCAGGCTCGCCATGCCCAAGCACCAGATCAGCCAGACCCAGAGCATCCAGCTCAGCTCGGGGCGGGTGTGCAGGCCGTAGAGGATGGCCCCCACCCCCGGCGACAGCAGCAAAAGGATCCAACTGCCCTTGGCCCCGGCCCAGTAGAGCATGGCCAGCAAGATGGCCACAAACACCAGGGCCGTGCCCAAGTTGGGCTGTAGGAAGATCAAAACCCAAGGAGGGGCGATGACGGCAACGGCCACCCAAATCTGGCTGAAGTATTTGATCGGCCAGTGGTGCAGGAGAGCGGCCAGGGTGATGATTACTCCCAGCTTGGCAAACTCAGAAGGCTGCACCTGAAAGCCAGCGATGGAGAGCCAGCGCTCCGCCCCTCCCCCCGCCGTGCCGAAAAAGAGCACTGCAATTAAACCTGCCAAGGTCAGGAAGTAGGTGAACCAGTGCCAGCGCAAAAGCCGCTCATACGGGATCCGGGCTACCATTCCCAAAAACACCAGGCTGATCCCGGCCATGATCAACTGCTGCAGCCAATAGTGGCTAATGGGACGCTCCCAGACTGCGCTGCGGATGGCAAGAATGCCGATGCCTGTCAAGGCCAGCACCGTGGCCAGCAACATGCCATCGAACTCGCGCCAAGGAGCCAAGATCTGCCGCAGAAGCTTTTTCCACCTAGGCTGAGAAGACACCTTTGGGTCAACGTTGCCCAGCAATAGACCCCATCCTCCAAAGCAAGGCCAGCACCAGTTTGACATGCCCCTTGCCCCACTGGCTCACTCTCGACCCCTCTCCCACGGGGGGAGCTATTCCCAGCTCTGCAGTTGCCCTAGCCAAGCGGAGAGGCGGGATCCCACCTCTTCTCGACGCCTTTCAAGATTGGCTGCCGTCCAAATCAGAAGCAGGCCCAGCAGGATCCCAGTGGCCCAGAACAGCAGCGGATAAGCTGTCACCAGTAGCCATCCCTGCCGCAGGATCCCCAGCCCAAAAGCCAGCGTGCCCACGAAGAGATAAGCTCTGACCCGCAAGGCCAAGCCCAGCAGACCCAAAGCTAAGCCCAGCCCCACCGGCCAAAATCCCGCCCACAGTTGCCCGTGGGTTTCCACCATCACCACCAGCAGCCATGTGCCCAAGGAAACCAGCCGCAGCCAATGCCGCCCCCGCCGTCCGTTGGTTTCCTGTAATCCCGGATCCACCTGGGCCACATAGAGCAGGGATCCCACCAGGGGCAGGGCATAGAACGTCAGGGAAGCCCAATCCTGATGCCAGCCGTAACTCCACAGGATCCAGTTGCTCAAGAACAGGCTGACATAGCCCAGGCGCACTTGGGATCTCCAGATAGCCAGCAGGGCATAGTAGGTTGCCCCCAGCAGCAGATTAAGGGTGTTATTTCCTCCCGCGGTTACCAGAAAAGCGGCCAGGGGCAGCACCAAGGCTGTATTCTGCCAAGGAGCCGCCGGCCAGCCCCACCGTCGCCAGGGCAAGCCATGGTAAACCAGCCCCAGCCCACAGAGCAGGGATCCGGCCCATCGCGCTATGGATAGCTGCGGCAGCCCCAGGAACACACCGCCCAGCAGAACCCCAGCTCCTTGCCATGCACTGAGGTAACCCCAGACCGTTGGCACCCAATTTCGCTCTGTCGGAGATTCTGAAGTTGAGGTTCTCGCCTGTCCGGCGGCATAGGCCACCAGGCCGGATCCCGTCAGCACCCAGAGGAGCTGTCCCCAACGGCTGAGGCGAGGATCGAAAAGGGCAGACCAGAGGACAAGGCTGGCCAGAGCCCAGTTGGCCAAGGCCATCCAGCGCAACCCAGCTCTTTTAAGCTGCAGGGTCGCCGCCAGCCAAGGGGGACAAAAGCCGTAGCCCCAGGCCAAGCTCAGCCCTAACAGAGCGATCAACACCAACCCATTTGCCAGGGATCCCCCAGTTCGCTGGCTGAGGAAGTAAACCCAGCTCTCGTAGGCGGCCACAGACACGCCCCAAGCGCCCAGGAGCCCTTTCCAGTTGGCAGGACGGAGGTCTTCCCGGCCTTGCTCTTGCGCCCGTTGGACCGCCTGTCGACGCCCCAGGCCCAGCAACACGATGGAGAGACCTAAGCTGCCCAAGCCCGTTACCTCACTCCACTGGGCATGGGATCCCAGCCAGCCCAACCCTGCATAGATCAAAGGCCCCGTCCGCCAGAAGCTCAGGGCCCTGACCTGTTGCAGGAGCTGCCCCCCCAAAGACTTTGTCCCGCCAGCGCGAGCGGCCCCCTCAAGCAAGAGTTTTTCCGGCCCAATCCAAAAGAGGATTCCCAGGCTCAGATTGATGACGGCAAGCAGAGGGGCAACAGGACGGGATCCCTGCACAGCCCACAACACGCCGCTTGCCGCCAGTAGCTCCAAAGCCCAGCCCAGCCCGTACAACAACCCATCCATCTGACCCTTGATCTGGCCAGATGAAAGGGCTTGGGCAATTTCAGGGGCATCCCCTGTCGGAGAGGACTCCGTCCCGCTAGCGCTAGGGGGGAGGGTCGGAGAGGATCCCGTCTCGGCAATGGGAGCAGAGAAGACCGGAGCAACCTCTACCCAAAGTCGGAGACCAATGGCCAGCCAGGTAACCCCAGAGGCCAGCGGTATGGCTGCCGAGAAAGCAGGGGGCGAGGAAGGGGTGAAGAGGGCCGCCGCGGTGGGCAACGTTAGGGAGAGCAAGAGCACCAACCCCAAGGGTATACCCCAGCCATCCAGGGCTGGCCGGTAAGCGGCTTGCAGGCGAGAAGAGAGGTGCCGGATGCCGTAGCGACAGCCGCTCAAGAGCAACAGCAGCGCTGCCAAGACCAGCAGCCATTCCGCTTCCGTAAGTGTCGGCAAGAGCCGGCTGATCCCCACCAGGCCGAACCCTGAGCCGAAGGCCACCGCCAGCAGGGCTTCCCCCTCTGCTCCAGGAGTAGGGGAACTTGGCAAGGGACAAGCCCATAGCCACACCTGGGTAGCTAGCAGCAGCAACCCCAGCCCTAGCCCGAGCAGATCCGGGCCCGGC
>NZ_JANSHG010000007.1:0-28420 GCF_047461555.1 Synechococcus sp. WC101 | reverse complement strand
AAGATTGACGCCAGCTTTCGATCTCCGCCAGGTCGGCCAGGCTGCGGGCCTGCGAGAGGCTGTGCAACATCTCCACCAACTTCATCGCCGCCTCTTCCACCCGCTGCACCTGCCGATTTTCCGCAAGCTCAACCAGCAGCAATACCCCCACGTTGTAGGAGGCTGCCTCCTTAGAGGTAACCCGTTCTGGCTGGCGAAGCGGCGCCCAAACCCCACCCTCGGCTTGCTGGGCCAAGAGCTGCAGCTCCGCCTGGCCAAAAAGACTTTTCTTGTCTACCCGCGCCAGATACAGCATGAAGCCTACTGGAATGTACAGGCCATCCTAGCACCGATCCCCTTCCTTTGAGGGATCCTGCCCTAAAACCGGGATGGTTGTCCCTGGGAGGATCGATGTTAAGATCGGCTGCGAAATGGGTAAGGCCTGACGCCTTCCTGTTTTCAGCAGTTTAGGGATCCCTGGCATGTTTCTCACCCAAAGCCCCTATTTTTTGATGGCAGCGCTGGTGGCAATTGCCAGTGGGGCCATCTTTGCGGTTCGGTTCATCAAGCGAGAGGCTTCCGCAGAGTCGGATGTGATTTTCGCCACGATGGGCCTGATCTATTCCATCAGTTTGCTTCTGGAGGGTCAGCGGCTCATCCCGTTGCTGTTTTTTGCCCAGGTGCTGCTGGCGGTGATAGCTGGCTGGTTTGCCTTCGAAACCTTCCGATTGCGGATCCTCTTGAACGAAAAGGTACGGCAGGGGGGTGGAGTGCGTCCGGTCGTGGGGCCCCGGGGCTTTAGCCGCACCTATCCACCCGATGGCTATGCCCAGACGCGCAGCGTTTCCACGCGGCCTAGCGGATCCCGCATTCGCGACACCTCCTCCGCCAGCCGCTCCATTCCTGAACGCAGCGAGGAGCCAGCTCGTCGCCCGCGGCCCCAACTGACCAGCGATACCCGTGTGCGCCCCCGCCCTCGCCCGGCAGCGGAGGAGTATTACGAGGAGCAAGAGACCCGCTTCCGTCGGGACACCGAGGACGATGAGCCGGATCCCTCTCGCCGCTCGGCTGCCGAGGACTATCCCGAGGATGTGCAGGAAGAACGAGGCACAGTCACCCGCCGTCGTCCCCCCCGTCTGCCTCAAGACCAGGGTGAGAGCTACGTTGAGGAAAAACCTCGTCGTCCTTCCCGCCGTGTTGTCGAGGTGGAATCGGTGGAAGTGCAAGAGGCGGAGCCAGACGAGTACGAAGATGATTTGTTCTGACCTCACCCTCAAGCCGTCCTGGCCTGAGGGCTGCTCCTGCTGAGGCAACTCCCAACCGCCTTGCTCCCGGAGATATCCTAGGCCGGTTGGAGAGGGCCGTAGCTATCCTTGATCCCCAGGAAGAGTCGGTGCTCAGCCTGTGTTGCGCATACCGGCGGCGATGCCGTTGATGGTGAGCAGAGCTCCCCGCAGCAGCTCGGCGCGGTTGTACTGGGTGTTGTGGAAATGGGATTTTTGCTTGCCACGCAGGCGCTTGAGGAGCGAGACCTGGATAAACCCGAGGGGCACGATTGAACGGTTGCGCAGTTGCACCGAGCGCTTCAGATAGGGGTCGTTCTCCAACAGCTCCTTGTGTCCTGTAATTTTCAAAACCATCTCCCGGGTGCGGTACATCTCCTGGGCAATGAGCTCGAATAGCTCCATCGCCCGCTCCAGGCGCTCGGGGGAGCTCATCTCTCGCACGTAGTGGCGGGCAATTTGCAGATCCGCCTTGGCCAGGGTCATCTCCACTTTGGAGATCACCATGCGGAAGAAGGGCCACTCGCGGTAGAGATGCTGCAGGTGGTTGAGGTTGTGTTCGCCTTTAGCCGCGTATTCCTCTAGAGCGGTGCCCACTCCATACCATGCGGGCAAGAGAAAACGGCTCTGTGTCCAACTGAATACCCAGGGAATGGCCCGCAGGGATCCGATATCTTTCGAGTTGCCGCTGCGGCGAGCTGGGCGGGAGCTAATCTGCAGTTGGCTGATCTCTTCGATGGGGGTGACCTCGTGGAAAAACTCGACAAAGCCTTCCTGCTCGTAGACCAGGTTGCGGTACACCTGGCGAGAGCGCTCTGCCAGCGATTCCATCAGGCGCGACCACTCGTGCAGGTCGTTGGGGTAGGTGCGCAGCAGGCTCGCCTGGATGACGGCGCTGGTAACAGTTTCCAGGTTAAAAATGGCCAGATCCTGGAGAGAGTACTTAGAGGCCAACACCTCTCCCTGCTCAGTAATCTTGATGCGGCCCCCCACGCTGCGCCCCGGCTGGGCCAAGATCGCCTCGTAGGCCGGCCCTCCCCCGCGCCCCACCGAGCCACCCCGGCCATGGAAGATCTGCAACTTCACCCCATAGGACTCGGCCACCGCCTGCAGCCGCTGCTGGGCTTTGTAGATCTCCCAGTTGCTGCTTAGAAAGCCAGCGTCCTTGTTGCTATCCGAGTAGCCCAGCATCACCTCCTGTAGGTTTTCCTGCTGGGCCAGGTACTGGCGATAGAAGGGGATCTCCAACAACTGCCGCAGCACCTCTGGCGCCCCCTTTAGGTCTTCAACGGTCTCGAACAACGGCACCACCGCCAGGGATCCGCGCCCGCTGATGGGATCGTAAAGGCCCACCTCCTTAGCCAGCAGCAGCACCTCTAACAGATCGCTCAACTGGCGGCTCATGCTGATCACGTAGGTTTGGCACATGGCCATGCCAAATTCCTGCTGCAGCCGGCGCAGGGTGCGAAAGGTGGCAATCAGCTCCGCCGCTTTATCGGAAAAGGGAGCTTCTAGAGGGATGAGGGGCCGGCGGGTTTGCAGCTCCCGCAGGAGAAAAGCTGTTTTTTCCTCCTCCGTCATCTCGCTGTAGGGCCGCGGCAAGATCCGCAAGTACTCGAAGATCTCGGTGAGAGCGGCCTCGTGGTAGCTGCTGTCTTGGCGGATATCCAGGTGGGCCAGATGGAAGCCAAAGACCTGCACCTGGCAAATGAGGTGATCCAACTGGCGGCAGGAGAGGCCACTGTTTTTCAAGCTGCTCTGAATAAGCTGCAAGTCGGCCAGAAATTCTTCTGCATTGGCGTAGGCGTTGTCCAGAGGGGGCGGGACAGGCAGGCAAGCGGAGTCGGCCAAATTGCGGTTGCGCTCCCGCGTCAACTCCAGCCGCCGCTGGATGTAGCTGAGCTTGAGCCGGTAGGGCTCTTGGCGATATTGCAGCGAAAAGGACTCGTAAACCTCGGGCATGCGGCGGCGATCCTGCTCAAGGACATCCAGCAACTGGCTGTCCACATCCCCCCAGTGCAAAGAGACGCTCAGGGTTTTGGTGAGGGCCTTCACGGACTCGATGTACTTGCCCAAAATCAGGTTGCGCTGGTAGCGGGCCGTTTGCCAGGTAACGTCGGCAGTGACGGAAGGGTTGCCGTCCCGATCCCCGCCCACCCACGAGCCGAAGTTGCAAAAGCCTGCCGGCGGTGGCTCGACGCTGGGAAAGGACTTTTTCAAGCTGCGGCTGAGGTACTCATGCAGCAGAGGGATAGCCTGAAACAAAACCTCTTCAAAATAGTGCAAGGTGTAATCGACTTCGTTCAGAACGGTCGGTTTGGACTGATGCAACTCGTCGGTGCGCCACCAGAGCAGAACCTCCTCCGCCAGTTGTTCTCTCAACATCTGGGCCTGCAGAGGGTGAGACTGCTCTGCCCAGTCCAGTTGGCTGAGCAAGTGGGAGAAGGCCCGTTGCTTTTCGCGGATGGTGTGGCGGACGATCTCGGTGGGGTGGGCGGTGAACACCAGGCGGATGTGCAGCCGCTCCAGCAGCCGGCGCAGCAGTCCCGGCGGCACCCCCTGAAGCCGCAGGTAAGGGAACAGACGTTCAAATTTTTCGTTTTCCCGCACGGTGCGCTGCTGGCTGTCCACCATGCGCATATCTGAGTCTTCTGCCCGTTCGTAGTGCTGTTCAACGATGTTGATCAACTGAAAGAACAAAGCGAAGGCGCGGGCCGTTTGAATGGCTGCATCAAGGCTGAGATGCTCGACAATTTGTAGTACTTCCGGGATGGGGTACTCCAAGGCCTGCCCTTCAGGGGAACACATGGAGCGCAGCCGCTGCAACAGATCTACCAAAGGCTGCCCGCACTCCTGCAGGATTACGGCTTCCCAAAGTTCTTCCACCATTTGCAGGCGGCGATTCAACAGGTTGTTCCTGCGGTCGAGCGCTTCATCCACGGCGAGGGCACGGGCCAAGGGATCCCGTTCCGCCAGTGGAGGGGCCTCCTTCAGGCCGTTGGCAGAACCCACTGCCCGCTCTGCAGTCGTCAGGTGGGAGGAAGAGGTCATGAAGGCAGCTCCTAGAACAACCATCCCAATATTAGAGCCTGTTCGCTGGAAGCGCAGATTACTCTTGGAGGAGAGCTGTCTCGGCAGCATGGCCAACTCTCCCCCTGTTTGCCCAGGGATCCCTAGAGGCGGCTACGAATAACAAATGAGTAGTTGCTGCCGGGCTCTAGTAAGTAATCCGATTTCTCCAAAAAACGGCTCAAGGGATCGCAAATCAAGGCCCGCCCTACAGAGGGTTCCACCTTCAGCTCCCCGGATCGAAAGCGCCAGCAAAAGCGCCAAACCCAACCGTTGGCGTTGACTTCCCCTTCAATGGCGCCCTCCTGCCAGGAGCGGCGGGTAATTTGTACATGGGCGGTGGTCTGCGGCAGTCGGCTCATCCAGAACCTCCCGACGGGATCCCCTGTAAGGTAGCGCGCAAACCCCTCTCCGAGAAGTCGAAGATGGGCGATGAGGGGCTAGATAGATGCTAGGTGGAAAGGGATCCCGTTAATTGGATGGTTCTCTTGCCGAGGATAAAAGCAAGCCCCCCGTGGGGGGGCTGTTTCTTCAGCTCCTGAGGCCGGTATTGATATAGAAACTATTGAGCGGCAGTTGCCAGAGCCTTGGAAGATTTTTTCTCCGGCTTCTCTGCCGCAACCTGCGCTAGCAAAGCCCGTAAGCTGGGAAAGAGAAAGTGATTTTCTTCGACATATTGCGCGCCGAATAGTCCCTTCTCCGCCCAGAAAAATCGGTCTATCGTGTGCTCGTTTCGCCGAACCAGAATCAGCGCAGGCGGCTGAATAGAGTTTTCCTGTATGTATCTCCGGGCGGCGGTTACAGACTTTTCTTCGCCGCTATCTAATTTAAATTGAGGAATATAATCTAAAATTTTGCGCCCCTCCAAACGACGGCGGCTCTTACGCTTTCTTCTCCTGACCAATGTCAGCCTCCTGTAGAAGGATTACAAGACAACCTTAAAAAATATATCAGCAATACCTAAGAAAATCAATAACTTCTACCGGCTTTTGTTATCATCCTTTACAGAAATAACAAAGGACAACGAACGTCGTCCTCCACGAGCGGAAAAGGAAGGCAACTTACCTCTGTCTCCCCTCCAAGAACTTTGCCGGGAAACTGCTTATTCAGTTGAAAAATAAACCCTTTCTCCCCGGAAGGGAGCAAAGAGAAATAGGGTATCGATTAGCTCTGATGCCTGCGAAGAAAGTCAACTGCCAGCGCAGGAGACTCCCTTCCGATCTGGCCTCTGAGCTAGCATCGACAATAAGGAACGCTCAACAGAACACATACCTAAACCCAGGTACGGGCAACTCCCCTTAGTGGGGATTAGGGTTGGCCAATTGCAACTGCGCAAACCTAGAGCAGCTTCACCAAAAGGAATACTCGCGGGGCGAGCAGCCTTTGGAGAGGGTACTACGACTGTACAACCAATTTTCCGTTTCTACAATATGTCCAGGATAGGTTTCCCGTACTGCGTTAAACCCTTAGACGGCAGACAGACCTCTTGCTACTCTGGCTTCAGGGATGACCTGAGCCATAAGGGTTCCGGTCGGTCTCAGGTAGAAGCTGCAGGAGCCCCGCTTCGTACTCCCTTCCAACCCCCCGCCTCCCTGCCCCTGGTATGCGGGGGGTTGGGGGGGAAGGGAGGCGGTCGGAGCCGGGTAGTTTACTCTAGGTCGAGGGAGTTTTGGGCATGAGGAAATTCGCGTTGCTGGTGAGTCTGGGATTGATTCTGGGATCCCCGCCGCTTTGGGCGCAGGAGGCAACCCCGCTCCCCAGTCCTGCTGCAACTCCTTCTGCGGCTACAGGGGGGGCTCCCAGCCCGCAAGCTTCCCCAACTCTAACCCCAGAGCAAGTTACCGATGCTCAGGTGGAGCAGTTGGTGCAGATTCTGTTGGAATTGGATCCTTTGATCCGGGAAGCCAGCGCTCAGTTGCGAGAGACCCAGAACGAAGAAGAGTACGAGCAGATCATGCAGCGCACGGAAACCCAAGCCAGCCGCATTGTCGAGAAGCAGGGGCTGACGGTGGCCGAATATCGCGAGCTGATGACCTTGGCCAACGAAGATCCCGTTTTGAACCAGCGAGTGCGGGCCCGCTTGCAAAAAGTGATCGAAGAAAGGGAATCCTCTGCTTCTCCCCAGCCAGCCACCCCGACGCCTAGGCCCTAGGCTGAGCTGACTGCTGTTGGCCGGAGACAGAAAGAAGCCGGGGCAACCGCAAGGTAAAACAAGTGTGGTCGGCCTCGCTGTTAAGGTAGATTTTCCCTTGCAACAAGTTTACCCGTTGTTGCACAAGGGCCAAGCCCAACCCTGTCCCTCCCCGCCGCCGGGGATCCGAGCTGGGCACGCGGTAAAACTTCTCAAATACCCGCTTTTGTTCTGCAGGGGGGATGATGATGCCGGTGTTGCCAATTTGGATTTCCAGGTGAGGAGGAGCGCTGGTGACCTGTAGGTTAATCCGGTGCTGGGCAGGAGTAAATTTCCCGGAAAGCGCCGTAAAGCCCCTATCTTTGGGCAGGGGATATAAGGCGCTTTCTGGTAACCCCGTTAGCGGGTCGGGGGCCAAACTCTACACTTGGGGTACTGAGCAACTTTTTGGCAATCTTCCCGCTCCCGTCTCTCCAGGATGAGATCCTAGAAGAATTGGAGTCTTCTAGGATCTTTTCTGGGACTTGAGGATGAAAACTCCGCCTGAAAGGCCCGCCCCCAAAGTCCAGGCGGGATCTCTGCGAGCTGCGCTGAGCATTGCGCTGTTTCTGTTCTTACTGGCGCTGGTTTCCTACTTGAGCCTCAACTTCGTGCTGGCCTTGGTGGACAAGCTCAGCTAGCCACTCCCTGAGGCGATTCCTCGGCGCGGATCTGCCGATAGCCCTTTGTCTTCGGCAGCAGGAAAGATACAATGGATTTACAGGGCTTAACACCTTTTCTCAGTTTCTCCGCTCCCCATCATGAGCCCCCTCTCATGGCTGAGACCATTTTCTTGGTTCGCAGGTTCGCCGGGATCCGCTGGGCCTTATCTTGAGTCTCAACCTGCGCTGACTTGGCCCCGCCGGGATCTGGGCTGGAGGCGCTGGCTGCGGTACCTGTATTTGCGCCTGTTGCGAATGCAATCCTCCCCCAAAGAAATTGCCCGCGGCCTGGCGGCGGGAGTTTTTGCGGGTTGTTTTCCCATCTTCGGCTTTCAAACCCTGGTGGCCCTTCTGTTGGCCGTTCCTTTGCGGGGCAACAAGCTGGTGGCGGCGGCAGGAACTTGGGTGAGCAACCCCCTCACCTATGTGCCGATCTATGCCTTTAACTACCGGGTGGGGGAATGGCTGCTGGGATCCCGAACAGCCTTTGCCACTTCGGAACTGGTGGTAGCTCAGAACTGGATGCAGTGGGGCCTGGAGGTGTCGGCCACACTCTTGGTGGGCTGTGCGTTTGTCGGGTTTTGGGGCGCCCTCGTTAGCTACTTTCTGGGGCTGTGGCTGGTGGAGTGGATCCGCCGGCGGCGGAGAAGGGGCCGGGTCTCCTGTGAAGGGATGTAGGGTGGCTCAAAAGGCCCAACCCAAAGCTGAGCTAGGCCGGGATCCCTGCCGCCTCAGACTTCGGAGATGGATCCAACTTCAGAGAACAGAAGGGTTTGACGATGGAAGATATGCGATCGCTATTAACCGATCTCAGCCGCCGCTCTCAGCGATGGGGGGAACAGTTGGGATCCGCCTTGCAGACGGGCATGAGCCAGCTTACCCAAGCTCCTCAGCCGATTGTGTTGCTCTCGTCGCGGGAGCTGGAGAAGATGCGACGGGCCTGCCGCCTGGCTGCGGATCTGCTCAAGCACCTGGAGCCGATGGTGCAGCCGGGGGTCACCACCCAAGAGCTTAACGACGAGGCGGAGCGCTGGACGCGGGCCCACGGGGCCAGGAGCGCCCCTCTGGGCTACCACGGCTTTCCCAGGTCCATCTGCACCAGCGTCAACCACGTTGTCTGCCACGGCATTCCCAGCCCCAAGCAGGTTCTGCGGGAAGGGGACATTATCAATATCGATGTCACCCCCGTTTTGGATGGCTACCACGGCGACACTTCCAAAACGTTCTTTGTCGGGCAGCCTTCCGAGCGGGCGCGGCGTCTGGTGGAGGTGGCGGAAGAGTGCCTGCGGCGGGGCATTGCCGCCGTGAGGCCAGGCGGCAGAGTTGGGGATATTGGGGCTGCTATTCAAGAGTACGCCGAGTCCCAGGGCTACAGCGTGGTGCGGGACTTTGTCGGCCACGGGGTAGGACGGCAGTTCCACACGGCGCCCCAGATCCCCCACTACGGCGAACGGGGGAAGGGGGAAAAACTCCGCCCCGGCATGGTGTTTACCATCGAGCCGATGATCAACGAAGGCACGTGGGAGGTGAAGGTGCTTGCAGACGGATGGACTGCTGTGACGGCAGACAGCAAGCTCTCCGCCCAGTTTGAACATACGGTTGCCGTTACCGAAACCGGCGTGGAGATCCTGACCCTACCCTCCTCCGGCCCTTGAGCAGGTATGAATAGCGCTAGCGTTGCCGATCCCCGCCTGCGTCTTTCCTCTGAGAATCTGCTGCTGCTGCTGGCGGCAGCGGCGGGGCTGGGCACAGGTTTGTTGGTGATCGGGTTTCGCTATCTCATCGGCTGGTGTCGCTATCTTTTGCAGGATACTCTCGTCGACAGCATTGTCAGGGCTGCGCAACAACACGGCCTGTTGCTGCTGGCATCCTGGGCAACCATTTTGGCGCCGCTGCTGGGGGGTCTGTTGATCGGCACCCTGGGGGTGGTTCTGCCTTTCCCCAACCTCAGCCTCTCCAGTTTGGTGAGTGCCAACCGGCCTCTCGCCCCTCGCCCAGAATGGATCCCACTTAAGCTGGTGGCTGCCGCCGTCTCGTTGGGGGCGGGAGCTGCGCTTGGGCCGGAGGCCCCCAGCGTGGAAAGCGGGGCCCTACTGGGATGCCTGCTGGGGCAAAACCTGCGCCTTGCGCGGGAGCGGGTGCAACTGTTGATGGCCGCCGGGGCGGCGGCGGGGCTGGCGGCGGGGTTTAACGCGCCGATTGCCGGGGTGTTTTTGGCGCTGGAGCTGGCTTTGGCCCGCACGTTCACCACTTCTGCCGTCAGTGTGGTGGTGTTGGCAGCGGTGGTGTCGGCCCTGATTGCCCAGGTGGGGCTGGGGGCGCAGCCGGCCTTTTTGCTGCCGACCATTACGCAGCCGGCTTTTGTCTTGCCCGCCTACGAGCTGCACAGTCTGCTGGAGGTGCCCCTCTATTTGGGTTTGGGCCTTTTGGCCAGCTTGGTCTCCATCGCCTTCGGCTATGCACTGGAATGGGTCAAGCACCTGTTCGACAGTGGCCCCCTGGCGGCCTGGCCAGCCTGGAGCAAGCCGATTCTGGGCGGTGGGATCCTGGGCTGTGTCGGCCTGGGGATCCCGTTGGCCCTAGGGGTGGGCTACGAGACCATTGAGTCGATCTTGCAGGGGGTGCCCTTTTCCCTCGGCCAGCTTAGCTTGCTGTTGCTGGGCAAGGTATTCCTCAGCGCGGTGAGCGTGGGCAGCGGCTTTGTCGGGGGAACCTTTGCCCCGGCTTTGTTCTTGGGAGCGGTGCTGGGGGCAGGCTACGGCCAGGTGGTGGGAAAGGCTTTGCCTGCTATTGCCCTCTCTCCCCCTGCCGCCTACGCCATGGTGGGTATGGGGGCGGTATTGGCGGCCAGCGTGCGGGCTCCCCTGACGGCCATTCTGCTGCTGTTTGAGATGACGCGGGACTACCACATCGCCTTGCCGGTGATGGCGGCGGTGGGCCTGAGTATCTGGCTGACGGAGCAGTTGCACCCGCCGGCCATCTACCCCTCCGCCCGTCGCAGGCAGGAGCCGAAGGGCCTGACGGTGCAAGAGGTGATGGTGCCCCCTTCTCTGCTGCTACCCCAGGATACGCCCCTGCGGGAGGCGCTGGAGCGCTTGCTGCAGCAAAAGTGCCACAGCGCTTTGGTGGTGGACGGGCAAGAGCGGCTGCGGGGCATTCTCACCCTGGAAGACCTGGAGCGGGCCCTGGCCCACAAGCAGGCCGGGGAACTGGCCGAGCTGACGGTGGAGCAGGTCAGCCAGTCGCCTGTGCTCACCACTTTCCCCGACGAAGCCGTGGCGGTGGCCGCCGAGCCGCTGTACGAATACGATTTGCGCCAGTTGCCGGTGGTCTCGCGGGAGGATCCGGAGCATGTGGTTGGCCTCTTGGATCGGGAGCGGGTGTTGCTCTCCCAAGAGATCGAATCTGTGCGGCAAGTCCTCGAGCCGGAAGTTCCTGCCCCAGGTGGGGTCGAAAACGGGATCCCTGCCCAGCCCACTCCCTCTTCCCCTGCGCCGGCAGACTAGGGATCAGCGCTGCCGCAGCAGGGCGGAGGGGCATTCGTGTCGCAGAGGGCAGCGGCCACATTCGGGCAGGCGCGCCTTACAGATGCGTTTGCCCAGCCGGATCAAGTTGACGTGCAGGGAATAGGCCTTGCCCGCCGGGATCCGCGGCGACAGTTGGGCAAAGGTGTCGTCGGGGTGTCTGGCCCGCACCAAGCCAAGACGGTTGGCCACCCGATGCACATGGGTATCCACCGGGCAGAGATCCCGGCCCAGGCCAAACAACAGCACGCAGGCGGCTGTCTTCAGTCCTACCCCCTTCAGGGAAAGGAGATAGGCCAGAGCGTCCGCGTCGTCCAGATCCCGCAAAAAGTCCAGGCTCAGGGATCCCTGTCGCTTGACAATGGCAGCCAGAATCTCCTGAATGCGGGCTGCTTTGAGTTGGGCCAGGCCCCCGGGACGGATCACCTGGGCCAGCTTGGTTGGATCAGCAGCTAAGACAGCTTCCCAGGAGGGGAAAGCGGCTTTGAGGGCGCGAAAGGCGCGGCTGCTATTGTGGTCGGTGGTGTTCTGGGAGAGGATCGTGCCCACCAATTCGTCCAAGAGGTCGGGATAGAGGGGCAGACCATCAGGGCTGCGAGGACGTTGGGGGATGCCAAAGCACTGTTCCAGGCGCGCCAACAGTGATTCCAGCACGACGGCGTTGGGGCTCGCCTCACCAGGACGAGGTTCCAGCCAGGCTGAAGTCTCCATGGCTGCGGCAGGCTCAGGCAGGCGGCGGGCAAGAGGATCCCGATCCAATCTCGGCTGTACCACGGCTGGCCCCTTGGGGGAGTTAACGGGCGGAATCTCGGCAGATCTCCTGGAGCAGGCGGGCAACTGCCTTGCTGGCAGCAGGAGGAGCTGTCGCCTTCAAGTTGGCGGCCATTTGGGCAACCACCTGGGGCTGAGCCAACCAGGCCAGGGCCGTCTGCCGCAGCAAGTCCAGATTCGCTTCCGATTCTCGCATGACCACTCCCCCGCCGCGACCCACAAAAGCCAGGGCGTTGTGGTACTGATGATCCTCGGCGGCAAAGGGGTAGGGGATCAAAATGGCCGGGGTGGCGGTGGCCCACAACTCCGCCAAGCTGAGAGCGCCAGCCCGGCTGATGGCAAAAGTTGCCCGCTGCAGCAAGGCGGCCACATCGGCGCGGAAAGGAAAAGCGCGGTAGCGGGGGTGGGAAGGGATCCCGACCTCACTGCCGCCGGTCAAATGCACAATCCACGCCCCTGCCTCCAACCAGGCGGGGGCACAGGCGGCAACCAGGCGGTTCAGGCCCCGCGCCCCCTGGCTCCCCCCCATCACCACAATCAAAGGATCCCCCTCTGGAATCGGCAGATCCGCGGGCAAGGGCTGGGGCTGATAGAACTCCGCCCGCACTGGCGTGCCCACCACCCGGGTAACTGCCCCTGGCAAATGCTCTGCCGTTTCCGCCATGCCCAGGGCCACCAGCCGGCAAAATCTTCCCAGCCAGCGGGTCACCTTGCCCGGAAGGCAGTTGGACTCGTGCAGCAACACCGGCACCCCCAGCGAGCGAGCTGCCAAGATGGTCGGGGCGGCGATGTAGCCGCCGGTGGTCAACACCACGTCAAACTGGCCTGAAGCCAGGATCTGCCGCACCTGCAGCGTTGCCCGCGCCAACTGAACCAGGGATCCCAGCTTCTGCCAGGGGGATCCCTGCCAGCCGGACATGGCCACTCGGTGCAGCGGGTAGCGGTCCGGCACCAGCTTCGCCTCCAGCCGCTGCGGCACCCCCAGCCACTCAATCTGCCAGGTGGGCAACTGCTCGACAACGGCCAGCGCCGGAAAGATATGCCCCCCCGTCCCGCTGGCCGCCACCAGCAGCCGTGGTGGTGAGGTGGGATCCCTCCTGTCTCCATTCACCCTAGGACTAGGACGGGGAATTGCTGTAGCCAACGTAGCGCAAAAGCGTGCCCCGCTGCCCCAAGATAAATCCTCGGTCGGGGCCAAAGAACTCGATGCTGTAGAAATTGGCGGGAATGTTGCTCAATTTCTTGGCCTCCTCCCAGGTTTTGCCGCCATCGGGGCTGTGGATCAGAGTGCCGCCGCCGCCCACCACCCAGAGGTCGTGGTCGTTCTGGTAGGCCGCATTTAGATAGCCAAAGCTGAGGGCACGCCCGGGTCGCAACGGCTTGGACCACTCGCCGGAGGTGAAGTCACTCGTGAAGGCGATCTCCGCGCCTTGGTTCAATTTCCAGGCGCTGCCGTTGGGGCCAAAGCCCATGTTCTGAATGCGGCGAGAGCTTTCCCGCGGATACGGCTTCCAGGATCGGCTTTCTGGAGTGTAGAGAAAGTAGAAGCTGCCCCGCGACGACACGGCCAGATACTCTCCTCCTGGGCCGCGGGCAATGTTTTTAATCGTCCCAATCGGCTCTTCCACCTGGGCATGCCAGGTCTGTCCTCCATCTTCCGTGCGGTAGATGGCCCCCACATTGGTTACCATCTCAGCCGCTCCAGGACCCAGGGCTTGGATTAGGATCGGCTCCCCCGGCAGTTGCTTGCTGAGACGAATGGATGTCCAGTCGGATCCCTCGTTGAGCGTGTGGAGGAGGATCCTCGGCTGCCCCACCACCCAGCCTTCTGCTCCGGCAAAGCTAATCGAGCTCAGATAGGCTTCCGGCTCCAGTGCCGTCAGCTTGCGCACCTGCCAGTGGAGGCCGCCATCCTGAGACTCCAACAGCGTCGCTTTATCGCCCACCAGCCAGCCATGAGAAGGGTTGGTGCCGGTGAAAGCAATGTCCAGCAGAATGTTCTGGGTGGGCACCTCGACTTGTTGCCAGGGCACCACCTTCATGTCCGGCATCCGCGCCGCCATCAGCAAGAGAGAGAAGGCAGCTAGCAGCACCAGTCTCCAGAGCTTAAGCATTTTGGCCATCACTCGACGAAATAGAAACTCATCAAAAACAAAAATCCCAGCGCCAACCCCAAGAAGATGAGCAGGTTTTTCTGGGCAGGGGTCATCACATTGACCCCCAGGCCATAGCGCAAGTTCTCTTGAAAACCGGAAGGCTTGCCCTTGGCGCCCACCGCTTGAAACAGGCGCTTGCCGGCGCGGCACACCGGACATCTCCAGTCGGCGGGCAGCTCCTCAAAGGGCACACCTGCCGGGATCCGATTGAGCTGATCCCCCTTGGCCGGCTCGTAAACATAGCCACAAGAGCGACATTCATAGCGCTGCATGCGCAGGGGATCGCCAACCTGTGCATCGGTTTCATCTTCCGGCAACTCGATCAGCTTCGGTACCCTAGAGGGCTTGGGCTGGTTGACGGGATCCGGTTGCGAGCCATTCATGGTCTGGGAGGCATTTGCATCATCAAATCTTATTATGAGAGGAATTGTTACAAAAATCTACTCGGCCTTCTGCTCCTTTCCTTTCTCAGACCTTTCCTCAAAGCATCGATTGCCAACTCAGGGGGCAGGGAGATTTTGCGGAGTTAAAAACAGCCACGAGATGGGATCCCCTGGGACTCGGTCTTGAACAGGGGCATACCTGGCCTCTCTTGACACCTCTCTGGCAGCGTCAAGGAACGTCGTCTCACTCGCCAGCAGGGCAAGGGCTCTGGCAGACAAACCGGCCAGGGTTCACGCCTCGGATCCCATGCTATGTTTTGACTATCCTATTCGCGTGTTGTGCCAGTGGGTGTCCGCTATGACCACGCCCCCTCGCCGACCTACCCTTAACCACGTGTTGATCGTCAAGGATCGCCACGGGCCAAAGGCCTACTGGCTGACAGCCGAGCTCTATTCCTTGGGGCGGGATCCGAGCAACAGCATCCGCATCGACTCCCAATACGTCTCCCGCCACCACGCCATTTTAGTGAAGACCGAATCTCCCTCCTCTCCCGATGGGTTTACTTACCAAATCATCGATGGAGACATCCATGGCACGCCCAGCACCAACGGCCTTTACATCCGGGGGGAGCGGGTGGAGTTTCGCGATCTTGAGGACGGAGACGAGATCCAGTTTGGCAACGACGCTACTGCCACCTACTCCCTGCAAGCTCAGGATTTGGACAGGATTCTCTCCTCCTTTGAAAATACCCAGATCGTTGGCCTGTGAGAGCCGACTCATCAGTCAGGGGGAAGGTTTTGGCGAGG
Source organism: Synechococcus sp. WC101 (assembly GCF_047461555.1). Taxonomy (NCBI): domain Bacteria; kingdom Bacillati; phylum Cyanobacteriota; class Cyanophyceae; order Synechococcales; family Synechococcaceae; genus Synechococcus; species Synechococcus sp. WC101. The sequence goes on along the minus strand of NZ_JANSHG010000007.1, from coordinate 13,616 downwards.
TAGGATGGTTGCCGGCGGGGGATGCTCAACTCCTTGCAGCGCGGCAGCTCCCTGATTTAGAGGCCTGCAGCTTGCCGTCGCCAGTGGTGGGGAGGAGCGCTGCCCGCCACTGTGGAACGGGTAGGCTGCTACTGGGCAGCAAGCGCTGACCGCAGTCTGCAAGCCGGCTCCAACTCCAGAGCCGGCGACCAAGAAAGGCCTACAGCTCGCTGGCGCGAGCCGAGGGAGTAACCGGCAGCCACGCTCCAGAAGGGAGCGGCGTCGCGCTAGTAGTTGGGCGTCCTACCAGTTGCGGCAAATTGATTACCTACGAAGTGCTGTGGGCAGGGGTAGCGATGGTGTGGGTGCCACCTGCCTACAGGTCTCAGACCTGCCACCAGTACTTGTAGATTGGCCAACGGGAAGGGAAGCGATTCCGTTGTAGTCTGGGTTTGCCTTTACCTCTGGGTGGTGATGCGGATTTTGTTTCCCCGCTGGCGCTTTCGCGGCGGAGAGTGGCTGGGGCCATGGCCTCGCTCCGACAACTAGAGAGAGATGGAGGGATCCATTGCCGTCAGAATCGGGCTGGGAGAGCTTCCCGGAGAAGCCTGGGTTTTGAACAGGTCTGTACAGGCTGAGGGGAGCTGAGAGTTATTGCTGATCCAGAGTTTCGCCCCATGCAAGTGCTGGCGCCAAGATCAACCTCTACCTGAAAATCCTCGGATCCCGTCCGGATGGGTATCCGGAGATGTAGAGTTTGACCCACCGGGATTCTGCTGGATCTCTGCAGCCTCAGCTAGGGTGTCAACTGGATTGATCGGATACGGGATCCCCATCTGGATCCTTCCGTCTGCTTGCCATAGTAGGATCAGCACCTACGTACCCTACCTTGCACGGGCCGCCGGCTTAAGCGGCCAGGGTTCTTCTGACTTGGAACGCTCTCCATGCCGCCCATTACCAAGATCCTGATTGCCAACCGAGGCGAGATCGCCCTGCGCATCATCCGCACCTGTCAGGAAATGGGGATCCGCACCGTGGCTGTCTACTCCACTGCGGATCAGAACTCTCTACATGTCCAACTGGCGGACGAAGCAGTCTGTGTGGGGGAAGCCCCAGTGGCCAAAAGTTATCTCAACATCCCCAACATCATCTCGGCAGCCCTCACCCGCGGGGCCACTGCCATTCATCCGGGCTATGGGTTCTTGGCGGAAAATGCCAAATTTGCCGAGATGTGTGCCGACCACAACTTGATCTTCATCGGCCCCTCGCCAGAGGCGATGCGCAAAATGGCCGACAAAGCCACGGCCCGCGAGACCATGCAGGCGGTGGGCGTGCCGACCGTGCCCGGCAGCCGCGGGCTGATCACCTCTGACGAGGAAGCGGTGAGGCTGGCGGAGAAAATCGGCTATCCCGTGATCATCAAAGCCACCGCCGGCGGCGGGGGGCGGGGCATGCGGGTGGCCAGAGATGCCCAAGAATTGCTGAAGATGATGCGCACCGCCCAGGGGGAAGCCCAGGCGGCCTTTGGCGATGGGGGCATCTATCTGGAGAAATACATCGAGCGCCCCCGCCATGTGGAGTTTCAGATTTTGGCCGACAGCCACGGCAATGTGGTGCACCTCTACGAGCGGGATTGCTCGATTCAGCGGCGCCACCAAAAGCTGCTGGAAGAGGCCCCCAGCCCGGCTCTGACCACGAGCTTGCGCGCCCGCATGGGGGCAGCGGCGGTGAAGGCAGCCAAAGCGGTGAACTACGTGGGGGCGGGCACGGTGGAGTTTCTGCTGGATAAAAACGGCCAGTTCTACTTCATCGAGATGAACACCCGCATCCAGGTGGAGCACCCGGTTACCGAGATGGTGACGGGGCTGGATTTGATTGCCGAGCAAATTCGCATCGCTCAAGGTCAACCCCTGACCTTTCGCCAGAAGGATGTGGAACTGCGGGGCCATGCCATCGAATGCCGCATCAACGCCGAGGATCCCAAGCAGCAGTTTCGCCCTTGCGCTGGCACCATCAGCGCCTATTTGCCTCCTGGAGGGCCGGGGGTGCGCATGGACTCCCACATCTACACCGACTACACCATTCCCCCCTATTACGATTCGCTGTTGGGCAAGCTGATCGTCTGGGGGCCCAACCGGGCAGCCGCCATCCGCCGCATGCAGCGGGCGCTGGGGGAATGCGCCATCGCCGGGGTGCCCACCACGATCCCTTTCCACCAGCAGATCCTGCGCCACGAGGCTTTTTTGCGGGGCGAGGTGTACACGGATTTCATCGCCCAACACCTGCTGACTGGCCAGTAGCAATCCCTTCGGAGATTGCCAGAGAGCGTCTTTGAACGGCGCTGGCCAAAAGTTGAGGCTAAAGTTAAAGGTGAGTGGAGGGTTGCTGGTCGTGCCGATGAGGGATCCCCGGCCCGGCTTGGTTCAACAGGCCCATCTCCAGCGTCAGGCGAGCTGCCCCGTGCCCAGCCTGAGCCAGTTGGTGGGGCAATTTTTGCAGGAGCGGCAGCGGGATCTGGCCCCGGCCAGCCGCCGCACCTACCGCATTGCCCTGGAACAGTTTGCCAAAACTTGCCCGGTGCCGCTGCCTCAGGTGCAGCCGTCCCACGTTCAGTCTTTTTTAAACAGCTTGAAGGGGCGTCCATTTCGCAACCGCTCCGGCCAGTGGGTTCATCCGCCCGCCTCTCCCGCCACCTACAACCTCAAGCGGCTGGCGCTGCAGCAGTTTTTTGAGTGGGCCAGCCAACGGGGCTACTTTCCAGATCCCTTGCCCACCCAGGCGATTCGGCCTGCCCGCCTGCCCGCCCGTCTGCCTCGCGACCTGGATCGGCTGTTGTTGCAGCGGGTTCTGCAGCGGGCCCAGAGCCATTCTCTGCGCTATGCGGCCTTGATCCGCCTGCTGCTGGAGTGCGGGCTGCGGGCACAGGAGCTGTTGGACTTGACGGTGCAGGATTTTCAGATCAGCCCTGAGGGATCCCTGTTGGAGGTGCGCTGTGGCAAGGGCAGCAAACCCCGCGCTGTGGCGGTCGGGGATCCCCTCTCCGAGCTGCTGCAACAATATCTGAGCCGAGAACGGGGCCCGTGCGCGCCGACGGATCCCTTGTTTGTCTCCCAATCCCGCTGCCCGGCCTACCGGGGCCGTCCCCTCACCTACGATGGCCTACGTCATATTGTGCTCAAGCTTACCGAGCCCGAGCCGGGCCACCAAACCCCCCACCAGTTTCGCCACAGCTTTGCCACCTTGCTGCTGGATCGCGGCGTTGCCCCCGAACACATCCAACACCTGCTGGGCCATACGACTGCCGCCATGACGATGCGCTACACCCAGCGGGCCAACTTGAGAGCAGCTATTGCCCATTCCCGCGCGATCTTGGATCAGGGCTTGATCTAGGGATCCCCTGTTGCGCCGTGGCCTCTATTACTAGTAGGGAGAGGTTCAGATTGCTAACAGAAAGGGAAGCCGGACATCCAAAGGGCAGCCCCGAAAAAGAAATCAATCAGGTACACCTGGCTAAGGTGCTTGGAATGACCTGAAAACAATCGAATGGGTTATTTCAAGTTACACGCTGGAGAGGAAGGTAGAGCACATGTTCTCTCTCCTTTCCCATAGGCACCTGCGAGCCAAGGCTGGCCTTCTGCTGCTCCAACCAGATGATCAGATGTCTATTCTCAGGGTAGTATTCCAGAACATACTTAATGAAGTCATCAATTGTACATGGCTTGCTGAAACCTCCCATCCACTGATGAAAGTGGCAATGCACTTCGTCAGCTATGGTAATCAGGTTGGAGAGATTCGCTGCAAGCTTTGGATAGTGCGCTTCAGAGTAGAGATGATGAACCGTTAGGCTACTGGCTGCTTTTCGAGTAACTCTACAAAGATTTTTATCCCTTTTTCTTGCAAGATCTTTTGCCCTTTCTATCTCTCTTTGTCGATCCTGGATTTTCTTGACGATTACCTGAATTTGAGGTTCAATGCGTTCGCTAACATATTGACACCAGTCTTTTCTGTGGTTTTGCTTGAGAACCTCTCCCATAACCTTGGCAAGCTCATAGATACCTCGCAAAGAGAGGTAAACAGTGTCATCATTACCAAAACGTGTGTAATGAACGTCTTTGATTAACTTACTTTGCTTCGATGCAAGCTCAAGCGCCTTCTTAAGGTAGTCAGTTCGAGTTCTAAAGATCATCACAACATCTCGACGAGATAGCCAAAACTGATCTTGTCTTTTGACCAGAGAGGAGCTGTTTTGAAGGATCCTGTAATCTACCAGAGCTTTCTGCTTCTTGCGATGCTCTTCCTTGAACCAATTCCTAATGCTTGTACCTGTAGAGGATTTGCAACCTTGCTCTGATCGAGACCTTAAAAAGGATAAAATGGCATAAGCGCCGGACCGCGTGTATTCCCTTAGCCCAGAACTTTTGTTGATAACACGATAGTCTTTACCTTCCACCAGTTTCCATGCATCATCGGGGATACTGTCAAAGTGAGCTTCAATCTCTCTGAGTTCCTCAAGGCTGATACCCAAGAAGTTGGCGAGCTTGTTTGAGGAAACATAGACTATAGCCATTGCTCAAACTTCTCCGTAAGGCTTTTGTAGAAAAGAGTCAATCGCTGGAAAATTTTGTCATCTCCCGTCGGAGAATCGGGATGGTAAATCTTGCTCAGGCGATAAAAAGCAGCTTTGATGTCTTCATCGGTAGCTCGATCAGGGTCAAGCCCAAAAACCCGCCAAGGCAAGTCGTACTTGAAGATGTTGATCCCATTGATGCAGCCATACCCCTCTTCTCCCTCTTCGTTGGGAAGGATCCCGATGTGCTGACGATAAATGCGCTCCAAATCATCTATGTTGGATAAGTTCAGCTTGCCCATACCACTGGTTGCCAGTCTGAAGCTGGCTGATTTTCTCAGCTCGGCTGCGTTTTTAACGCCAAAGTGGTTGTAAATGGCTTTCTGCAGCTCTTTGACAGACAGCCGGGGCGGTGGCTGTAGCTGCCTGACTACAAACCGGGCAAAATTCTCTAGGAGCTCCTTAGAAATGCCATAAGTATCCGAAAGACGCTGGATTTCTGCGGCAATCGCCACCTGCGGGTCGGGCCCAGCTCCTTCTTTTGAGGTTGTCCTGGTTGTTTTGGTTTTTGTGCTGGTGGCTTTTCTGGGCACGGTTTCTCCTCAAATCACCAATGCCAAGTGCAAACCTGCACAAAACTCACAGGCTGCCTGTGAACTTATCTGCACGATGAAGCAGAGAATTTCAAATTAGTGAAACAATGTTGTCGGTAACCGTAAAACCCTGCATCACATAGGATGCACCCTGGCGATGCCCAGTTGGATAGATTGGTGTGGGGAGCGAATCCGCACGGGGGATCCCCTGGGCAAATTGCGCCCACATCCGGCCGTTAGAGCACCCTTCCTCTGGAGCGCGCTTACTCTAGCTTGTTTTTCGGATACTTGTCAACCCAAGGTCTGGGGCAGCCTTTGTTTTCCTTCAGCTTTTGGGGATCAGCCGCTTGGGACAGGCAGCACGGATGTGGGATTCGCTCAGGTCGGGCATGAGGGCCAGGGCCCGTTGAGCATCGATTTGCGCTTCGCACACCGCCTCCAACACCTGTTCGGCCAGAAGGGAAAGGGGCATATCGGCGGTTTGCTCAGGATCGGTATCCTCTCTAATTTGTCGAACTCCCACCGGCGGGGGAGGCAACACCAGCGGTGCCGCCTGCGGCGGCAAGGTGGTGGAGGTACCCACCTCCAACTGCGCTTCGGCCAGAGCCACACCGCGCCCTGCCACCCCACCGGGAAAAGGACTCTCCCATCCAATGTCAAACAAGCGCCGACACCCGTGATTCAGACAAAGCTTCCCTCAGCGCCCGCACCTGGGCCACCATGGCCACTTCATCCTGGAGGCGACTGACAGCTCTGCCCACCCCCACTCCTGAAGCACCGGCAGCGATGGCCAAGGGCACCGTCACCGCTGAGAGGCCAGAGGCGCAGATGACCGGCAGCGAGACCACCCGGCTAATCTCATAGGCGGCAGCCAGGGTGGGGGCAGCCTTCTCGATTAGGCCCAGGGATCCGCCGTGACGGGGCTCAGCGCTGGTGCCGCCCTCGGTTTGGATGAGATCGGCCCCCAGATCCTCCAGTTTCTCTGCCAATTCCGCCTGCTGATCCAAAGGCAGCGTATGGGGAACGGTAACCGACAGGAGAGTGCGCGGCAGCAGGGAGCGGGTTTGGCGAGTGAGATCTAGAACTTCCGCAGCGGAGAAGATGCGGCCCGAAGGGTAGAAGCTGTCGTAATTGCCGATCTCGGCCATGTCGGCCCCCGCCTGCACGGCAGCAGCCAATTGCTGCGGGTCCACCGCCGACACGCAGATGGGCAGCTCGATCTGGGCTCGCACCTGCTGCACCAATTCGGGACTGGCGGCGATATCCACCCAAGTGGCTCCTCCCTCCTGGGCGGCGCGGGTGACTTTCAGCACCGACTGCAGGTCGAAGTTTTGCAGGCCGCTGATGATCTTGAGGGCACGGCGCCGGGCAAGGGCGTCGAAAAGGGCAGCTTGAGAGGCTGTGGTCATAGGCTTGTCAGCTTGTGGAAACGGGACACAGGAGGAGTGCAAGCAAATCGGCTGTGGAAACCTTTGCTTAGTCTAGAGGGTTTGCTGCCATCCTACAAGGGATCCATCCCAATCCTTTCGGACTATCGCAAGATCTTTCAATAAAATAGGGATCCCTTCTTGTGCTCTTGCCATGTACCGCTCTCCTTTCCCCTTCCTGGGCCTGCCTGAGCCGGATCCGGAGATGGCCCAAGCCATTCTGTTGCCCATCCCCTACGAGGCCACCACCTCCTACGGCAAAGGCACCGCCAAAGGCCCCCAAGCACTCCTGGAGGCTTCGGCGTACGTGGAGATCTACGACGAGGTGAGAGACTGCCAGCCGGCTTTCCACCCCAACTTTGCCGCAGAGATCTCCCGCTACTGGACGGCGCCGCCAGTGGAGTTCGAGGGGCTGGACACTCATGAGCTGGCCATGGCCGCAATCCAGCGCCGCGCCGCCGAGTGGGTGAGGCCGGGGCGGTTTTTGCTCTCCATCGGCGGGGAGCACTCCATCACTGGCCCCTTGGTTGCCGCCCACCTGCCCCACTACCCAGAGCTGCACGTGCTGCAGATCGATGCCCACTGCGACCTGAGAGACAGCTACGAGGGATCCCGCTATTCCCACGCTTCCGCCATGGCCCGTGTGGTGGAGCAAGTGGGCGGTCGCCTCACCCAGGTGGGGATCCGCTCCATCTGCGCCGAAGACCGCCAGGCCATTCGCAAGCACCGCTTGCACACCTTCTTCGCCCACAGCCTGCACCACAAGCCCGCCCAGGAGTGGATCCCCGAGGTGATCGCCACGCTGGGATCCCAGGTGTACCTGACGGTGGATGTGGACGGGCTGGATCCTGCTGTTGTGCCGGCCACCGGCACCCCCGAACCGGGTGGACTGGGCTGGTGGGAGACGGTGGAACTGATCCGGGCACTGGGGCAGCAGCGGCAAATCATCGGCGCCGATGTGGTGGAGCTGGCGGTCACCGGGGAACGGGAAACCGATCGCCGCAGCGCCTTCACCGTCGCCAAGCTGGCCTATCAGATCCTGGCGGCGGCCTTGGGCTAAGCTCCAGAAGAACTGGGCTATGGCCGGGTTCCCCCTGTTTCCACCTGGCCGCTGGAGCACTGGCTCCAATCTCGAAGCATCCAGACAAAATGAGGACTGGACTCTCTCTGCCGAGATCTTCTGCTAGCTTCCCAGGTGGCCCCAGCCATGTCTCCGCCTTCTTCCAGCTCCCTTGAACCGTCGCCGCCCCCCGTCGACGAAGAGCTCATCCACAGCCGCATTCAGGCCATCCGCGCCCAGATCCCAGAGCATGTGGAAATCATGGCGGTGAGCAAGGGTTACAGCGTCAACCACATCCGCGCCGCCTATCGGGCCGGGATCCGCCATTTTGGGGAGAGTCGAGTGCAAGAGGCAGCCGCCAAACAGGCGCAACTGCAGGATCTGACCGATATTGTCTGGCACTTGATCGGGCACCTGCAGACCAACAAAGTCAAACCGGCCCTCAGACAATTTGCCTGGATTGACAGCGTCGATAGCCTGCGCCTGGCCAAGCTGATCAACCAAAAAGCCTGGGAGCTGCACCTCACCCCCAAGCTCTGTCTGCAGGTGAAATTGGCCCCGGATCCCCATAAATTTGGCTGGCTCATCCCCGATCTGTTGCAAAGCCTGCCGCAACTGAATCAACTGCTGCAGGTGCAAATTGTGGGCCTGATGACCATTTTGCCTTTGGGCTTGAGCTCAGAGGCAGCCCTGGAGCTGTTTCGCAAGCTGGCCGAGCTGGCCGATCACATCCAGCGCAGCGGCTACGAGCATCTGCAGTTGCACACCCTCTCCATGGGCATGTCCGACGATTACCCCCTGGCGGTGGCAGCAGGCTCTAACTTGATCCGGCTGGGGCGCGCTTTGTTTGCCGATGCCGAACGGAAATAGATAGATGGAGTCTCTATGAAGCCGTTAAATTGTGATTAAATTTTGTGTAAAGCCGTCCAACTCCGGAGCTGCCCTGCAAGGCACGCTCAGGGCTGGAGTTCGGCCTGGATCGGGCAAAAACAGGGGAATCCTGCCTAAAATTTCCCTCGCAGGGCAAATTTTAGGTAAGTTTGTAATCATTGGCGTCACCTCTGTTAACACGTGTTCAAGCCGGACGAGGAGCAGAGTTGACTCTGGCCAGAGCAATGGCCGGACAAGTGGGATGACATCTTTACTTCTTCTGGGTAAACTCGACTCGTCGAGTCCATGGGTTTTGTTAACCTGCGTTGGCAGCTTCTTGAGCAAACCCTGTCTCGGCCTTTTGAAAAACTTTAACTAAAAATATGAGGCTGGAGATGCCCTTTGGCTGGAGTGGGCTACTCAAGATCCCATCAGGAGCCTGAATCCTGCGCTTGCCGCAAACCATGACCTGTAGTGAGGATGTGGACGATGAACGTCAATGGAATCTGGAGCAGGGTAAGAGATTTTGTGGGCCTAAATGATCCCGTGGACAGCCTGGAGGAGTACCCTGAGATGGAAGGGCAGGAGGATTACCAACTGCTCTACGAGGGACGCCGTTCTCAACCGGCTCCCGAAGAGCAGGAAGCCAGTGCCCTTCCACGCGGACGCCGACAGCGGGGAGTGGAAGCCGGGGAAGGGTCTGTCGGTCGAGAAGAGGCGCGGGGCCATCGGCGCAGTCAACATCGGGATCGCCTAGGGGGGGGCAGTATGGGGAGCAACGTGATTGGATTACCGGGCGTCAACCCACCCACTAGCGAAGTGGTGGTGCTGGAGCCGCGCAGCTTTGACGAGATGGCACAAGTCATCCAGTACCTGCGGGAGCGCAAGACGGTGATCATGAACTTGACCCTGATGGATCCCGCCGAGGCGCAGCGATCTGTGGATTTTGTTGCCGGCGGCACCTACGCCATCGATGGCCACCAAGAGCGCATTGGCGAAAACATTTTTTTGTTCACCCCCAGCACGGTGACGGTCTCTACTCCAAGCAGCCAAGGGATGCCGCCGCTGCAGCGCCCTCTGCAAAGCCCCACCCCTCTCTGGCCCAGCGGCTATGAACATTTGCAGGCGGTGGGGCAGCACTAGCCGGCATGGAGCGACCGCTGCTGAGTGTAATCGGGGGTGGAGCCATGGGATCCGCCCTGCTGCGGCGTTGGGTGGCCGCGGGAGTTTATCCTGCAGCTCAGGTGGCTTTGCGGGAGCCCGACCCGGACAAGGCCAATACCCTACAGCAGGAGCTGGGCATTCGGCTGTTGGCGGATCTTGCCCAAGCAGGAGAGTCTGAGATTTTATTTTTGGCCGTCAAGCCCCAGGTTTTCCCGCAGGTGGTGGCAGAGATGGGCCAGCCGTCCACCACGCAGTTGGTGATCTCGATTATGGCCGGGATCCCATTGCAGCAGTTGCAGCAGGCTTTTCCCCAGCAAAAGGTGGTGCGCACCATGCCCAACACGCCGGCACTGGTGGGGGCAGGGATCACGGCTATCTGCTACGGGCCAGGGGTGACGCCTCAGCAAAGGGATCTGGTAGAAAGGTTGTTTCGGGCTGTAGGCCAGGTGGTGACGGTGCCGGAGAGCCAGATGGATGCGGTAACCGCCCTGTCAGGATCGGGGCCAGGGTATTTGGCAGTGATCCTGGAAGCGCTCATCGACGGTGGCGTAGGGGTGGGCCTACCGCGCCCCATCGCCACCCAACTGGCGGTGCAGACCCTGGCAGGCACTGCTGCCCTCCTGCAGCAGGAGCAGCTGCACCCCGCCCTGCTCAAAGACCAGGTCACTAGCCCCGGCGGCACCACCATTGCCGGCCTCCAAGTCCTGGAACAGGCAGGGGTGCGAGGGGCCCTAATGCAGGCGGTGCGGGCGGCCTACGAGCGCTCCCGTCAGCTCCAGGGATCCTAGCGCCTGCCACAGCGGGCGGGTCATCCAGCTCCACCCCACCCTGAGCTGGTGCTCTAGAGTGGGCAGGCGGAAGAGGTAGGCAACTCGCCGCGCTAGGTAGCCCAGGGGGCCGGTTAGGGTAAGGCCGCCCAAGGCCGAGACTACTGCCGTATCCGCCCCTAGGCTGAGCATCTCCCCCAGCGAAAAGTAGCGAAACGGCAGCAGCGGCCGCTCCTGGGTGAGCAGAGCCCACAGGTTCCAAGCGCAGTAGCCCGCTTCTTGGAAAGCTGCCTGGGCAGTTGCAGGTACGGGCTGTCCTGTGGCATCCACCACCGCTGCTCCGTCGCCCAGGGCAAATACTTCGGGAAAGGTGGGCGTTTGGAGAGTGGGCAGGACCTGCAGGCGGCCCCGCTCGTTCTTGGGCAAATCCAAGTTAGCAATGGCCGCCGCTGGTTGGGTGCCGACTGTCCAAAGCACAGCATCGACCAAGTCAACAGCCATCTCCTGAGTTGCCAGGCGCTGCCGCTGCAGACGAAAGGGAGGAGCGCCGTTTTCTCCCGTAGCCTCGATCCCAAGTACCTTGGTCTGCAGCTCCACCTGCACCCGCCGTTGGGCCAGCGCCGCCTGGGCTGCCTTCCGGCTTGAGGGAGCAAACCCCGGCAAAATCTGGGATCCCACCTCAATAAGACGGATCTGGCCGCGCAAGCCCAGCCGGTCGGCCAATTTGCAGGCTAGCTCTACGCCGCTGGCCCCCGCCCCCACAATAGCTAGGTAAATGGCCTGAGCCGGATCCCGCGCTTCTAGGGTCTGCAAGTGGGCCCGCAGCCGTTGGGCATCGGCTAGGGTGCGGAAGGGAAAGGCAAACTCCGCTGCTCCCGGCACGCCCTGCAGGGGAGTTTCCCCTCCCAGCGCCAGCACCAGAGCGTCGTACTCCAAAGTCTGCCCCTCTGCCAGGAAGACGCGGTGCTCTTGGAGGTCAACCGACTGCACCGCGCCGCGGCGAAACGCTACCCCTTCCGGCAGCAAATCCTGGAAACGGGGGGCCACCTCCCACTCTTCCATCTCGCCGGTGAGCAGCTCGTAGAGCAAAGGAGCAAAAACAAAGCGCTCCTGACGATCCACCAGGGTAATCTGCGGCGGCTCCGGCCAAGGCCGGCGGACGAGCTCCAGGGCTGTATACAGCCCGCCAAAGCCGCCCCCAAGGATGCAAATGCAACGCATGCTTCGAGGGTTGAAGGTAACATCAGCTTAACAAACCGACCGGGATCCAGCCTCAGGGCTCTGCGTTGTGCAGGGGAACAGCCGCTGGCGGCGGAGAGACCGTTGCCGCATTGACTCTGCAGGGTAGGATGCTGTCCAAAAAGCTAAGGATTCCCCAAACCAGGCCGACGCTGGCCACCCAAAAGAGCCACAGCCCACCCGCCCAAGGAGGTGGCAGATCCAGAGCCACCCCCCCGATTAGCGGCCCAACGGCAAAGCCTGCTGCCCAGCAGAGGGAGTTGATCGATAGATAAACCCCCCGCAGATGCTCTGGGGCCAAATCTGCCACCAGCGCCGAAGCTGAGGGGTTGTAGCTCGCCAGGGCCAAGGAGAGCACCGCCAAGGCCAAGGCCGCCATCCCTATGGCCGGCATCGCTCCCACCTGTGCTGCTGGGCCGCTGAGCCAAACCAACCCAAATCCCAGCCCCCACATCAGGGCGGATCCCTGTAAACCCTGGATGCGGGTGAGGCGGTTCAGCCGGCGGGCCACCGGTATCTGCAGCAGGGCAACGATGGCTCCGTGCAGAGCAAACAACGGGCCAATCTGCACCTCAGGGATCCCAGCTCCCTTGCGCAAGTAAAGGGGCAAGCTGCTGCTGAGTTGGGCAATGTAGGTGGTGAAGAAAATGTTGGCCAGGGCGAACACCCATAGGGGGCGATCCTGCAGGGCAACTTTCCAGCCTGCCAACAGAGGCTCTGCCGGCGGCTGAGCTGCCCGAGTCTCCTGAACGCAAAGCCAGAGCAGGGCTAGAAAAGCCAAGTACGTGAGGCCCTCGATAACAAACAGGAGGCGGTAGTTCTTCGTCAGAGCTACCAGGACGCTGGCCATGGCGGCGCCAAGGCTCAGGCCCAAGTTATCCCCCAGGCGGTTTAGGGCATAGGCTTCGTTGCGCTGCTCGCGCGTGGTTAGATCCGCTACCACTGCCTCCACCGGCGGCCAATAGAGGCCCTGCCCAAACCCTGCCGCCAGGTTGGCCAGGGCAAAGCTCCAGAAGCCATGGGAAAGGGCAAAGCCAAAGGAGCCCAGAGCGGAAATGGCCAGCGAGAGGATCAAAGTGGAGCGGCGGCCCCAAGCTCCGTCTGCCATGGATCCCCCGAGGAGGCGGCCAAGCACGCCAGCAAAGGCCATCATGCCCAGGCCCAAACCTACCTGAGTGGCCGTTAGCCCTACCTGATTGACGAAAAAGAGGGTGGTGTAGAACAGAGTAAAACCGGTTCCGGTTTGGGAGAGCAGCCGACCAATAAAGATCAGCCAGAACTGAAAGCCGAGCTGTGGCCACCAGTAAGGGATCCGCATAGGGGAGGCAACGGGAGACAAGTTACCTAGCCTACGGGATCCCGGTCGCTGAGGCCAGAATCCAGTGCAGCAGGCAGGAGCAGCCGCGCCAGCCGGTACACCCAGTAGTCGAGCTGGGCCAGGTTATTTTCCATTGCCTTCATCACCACCAAACACCTGCTTTCCCAAACTGGCTGGCAGCCCTCTCTCGACCTAAACCCCGCCGGCTCGCCTTTTCTTTTGGTCGGCCCACCCATCGGCACCGAGACAGACCTTGGGGGCCAGGGCTTGGAGGGCTGGCTGCAACAAACTGTAGCAAAAATTAAACAAGCATTGAGAACCAAGACCCGCCGGCCAGCAAGGCGGCTTGCCAACCCCTAGCATCCGTGGGCCAGCAGGAGAGGATCCAACTGGCTGTTACCTGACAGCCACTGGCGACTTGGCTGCCACAGCGCGCTCTTCCTCTTCTTCCTCAGGAGGAACAGCCACAAACTCGATGTGGTTGAGCAATGTTGTCACGAAGGCAAAGAGCAGAAAAGGCAGGGAGATGACCAAGATCAACGCGATGGTGAGGAAGGCGTAGAGAGGGCTATTCATCAGAGAGAGGGCGGCGCCCAGGCCAGCAAAAATCACGATTAGCCAAACAATGATCT
>NZ_JANSHG010000006.1:0-29414 GCF_047461555.1 Synechococcus sp. WC101 | reverse complement strand
CGCCATGACCCACCACCCCGAAATGGTGGCTGGTGAGGGATGTTTCGACACCGAATTGATGCGGGCCACCCAGGGAGAGTTGGTCAGCAAGTCCGGCGCCGAAGGGATCCAGTGCATTGGACGCGTCGGAGAGGGGATGGGCCTGGCCATCAAGGTCCAGGATGGAGCAGCGCGGGCCAAATATGCCTTGGCTTTGCACCTGCTGCAGCGTATGGGCTGGATTCAGCCTGCTGCTGCCGAAATGTTAGGGGAGCGCTTCCTCTCCATTGGCCCTTACACCCGCCTTGAGGTGGAAGGGGAACTGCGTATGCCTTGAGCCCTCAGCGCTGGAAAGGGTTTTGGAAAGGATTCGGGCTGGAGCTCTGCCCCTTGTTGCGGTACTTGGGGTTGATGGTCAGGGTGCCAGCTCCCAGGCCTCGCTGCGCCAAAAACTCCAGGTTGCGGAGGCGCATGGTGGTGTCGTAGTCGTTCTTGACGCGATCTTCCAGGATGGCCACCTGCTGCAACGCACTTAGCAAAATGGCAGCCGCCTGTTCGGAGGTGTAGCCATTTTGGGAGGCATAGCGCACGGCAAACTCGTCGGCTGCCACCTGGGCCTTCTGGCCTTTCTCCGCTTTGCGCAGAAGGAACACCGCTGACGCCGCCAAACCAGAGGCCAGAGCCACGCCAAGGTTGTCCCCCATCTGCAGCTCCACCAGGATGCCCATTGTGCCCGCTCCAATGAGAGCAGGGTACAGCAACAGCGCCGACCAGTTGTCTCCCAAGGCCAGCTCGGTGGCCATCACGGCTTCCCGCAAAAAGTAGATCTTCTGTTGATCGGGGCTCAGCTTCTGCCAACGGCTGAGGTCGATGGCAAAGCGGGTGTACTTCTGCCAGGGGAAGCGCCAGAGCGGCTGCACAACCCGAGATTGGTCAGGGGTGCCGATCTCGATCTGCACCTCGGGGCGGATCTCCACCGGGAGAAACTGGATCAGGCGATCGAACTCAGAGATAGTGTACATACTGGCACGGCAGAGTCGCGGCTGGAGATGGAGATCATCCCCATAGTAAGGGATCCTAGCTTTTTCTGCAGACTGGTTCCAAGAGAGGCTGTGGCGATGGGATGGCGAGAGCCGGGATCGCTCTGCACCAATCCTTATCATCAACCAGGGATCCCCCCGACTTTGTATCGGCTCTCTATCGGTAATTGACAAATTGGAGCGCCACCGGGTAATCCTGCTGCTTGAGCATTTGAATGACCGCCTGCAGCTCATCTTTGTCTTTGCCGGAAACCCGCACCAGATCCCCTTGAATGGAGGGCTGCACTTTTTTGAAGTTGTCGCGGATTTGTTTGGCAATCTGCTTGGCCAGCGCCGCATCGATGCCCTTTTTCAGCCGAACCACCTGGCGCACCCGGTTGCCGCCGGCACTCTCCGGAGGTTGAAAGTCGAAGATCTTTAGGGAGAGGCCCCGCTTGGCCGCCTTGGTGAGGAGGAGATCGCGAATGGAGTTGAGAGCCATCTCGCTGGCGGTGGTGATGGTCAGGGATCCCTCCTCCAGCTCGATTTCTGTCTGAGTATCCTTGAGGTCATAGCGCTGTTTGATCTCCCGCCGGGCTTGATCCACGGCATTCACCAGTTCCTGCCGGTCGAAGTCGCTGACGATATCGAATGAGTAGGTAGAGGCCATAAACTGTATCTTCGCTACCGCTCCGTATCTTAAGCCCTCAGGCCAAGCAGGGATCCCCAACCCCCAAAGAAGCTACAACAGGTAAAGGGATCCCAGTCCAGATTTGCGGAGAAGCAGGATGGCCGATGTTGTTTTAATTACAGGCGCTTCCGAAGGCATCGGCAGGGCCACGGCCTTTACCTTTGCCCGTGGCGGCTACCGCTTGGCGCTGGCTGCCCGTACCGCCGAAACCCTGAGACAAACCGCCATCGAGCTGGAGCAAAGCCTAAACGCCGAGGTCTTGGCCGTTCCCACCGATGTCACGCAGCCAGAACAGGTGCAAAACCTGGTGGAGAGAACCCTAGAACGCTATGGCCGCATCGATTGCCTGATCAACAACGCCGGCATCTGCCTGAAGGGCCCTTTTTTGCAAACCACCCTGGAACACTGGCAGGCGCTGATGGCGGTCAATTTTTGGGGCTACCTGTACACCATCCGGGCCGTGCTCCCCGATATGCTGAAGCGCAAAAAAGGTCAGATCATCAACGTGGGATCGGTCGGCGGCAAGATGCCCCTGCCCCAAATGAGCGCCTATTGTGCCAGCAAGTACGCGGTCAGTGGGCTGACGGAGGCGCTGCGGCTGGAACTGCAACCCCACGGGATCCAGGTGATCGGCGTCCATCCGGGCATTGTCAGCAGCAATTTTCTCAAGCGAGCCATTTTTTTGGATGAGGGGGGGCCGGAGTCCTCTCCCGATGGCCAATCGCAAGCCTCAGGTGGGAAAGCCCGCGAGCAAATGCAACAGGCGCTGGAGAGTTTTTGGGCCAGCCGGCCAGAAGAAGTGGCCGCAGCCATTTGGGACGCCGCTCGCCAGTCCAAGTCGGAGGTGGTGGTGGGCATGGCCCAATGGGCAGTAGGAGCCTATGCCCTTTTCCCAGAGCTGGTGGGCCCGCTGCTGCAAAGGGCCGCTGGCCGACCTTGAGATTTGGCAGGTCATCTTAGGCGATTCTGCAGCTCTGCCAATTCTGGAGTCGAGCTTCTATTCTATAGTATGGTGCTAAGGTTAGATTCGGGCAGTTGCAGCGGAAGGGATTATGGTTGATTCTGCGCCTTCTCCTCCGAGTGCTCAGCAGCACATCTTGGTCGTGGAGGATCGAGATGGCCGCCGCAGCCAGGTGCTGACCTCTGCGAAATACTTCATTGGTCGCGACCTGGCCAACGACATCTGCCTTAACTCCCAGTACGCCTCCCGCTACCACGCCATGCTGCTGCGCGTTCCTGCTGAGAAGGAGGGAGAGTACTACTACCGCATTCTCGATGGCGATCTGGAGGGTAGGCCCAGCACCAACGGCCTGCTGATCAACGGCCAGAAAATTTCTACCCACCAACTTAAGTCGGGGGATGTCATCAGCTTTGGTCCGGACGCCAAGGCCACCTACATCGTCAAGACCTCCTAGTTCGAGCTGGGTTGGCCTCCCTCTGGAAAGCGCAATTGCTGTCGAATTAGCAGCAGCAAGGCCAGCACCAGCGCCACTTCTGAGAGCAAGGTGGCCGAAGCCGCCCCTCGCCAACCCCACCTCGGGATCCAAACCGCATTCAAAAGCCCGTTGAGCCCCAGAGCCAGCAGTTGCAGGCGGCTGCGGGGCTTTTGCAACCCTGACCCGGTGAGCAGGTGAGACAGCAGCAGGTGGATCCCCTCCAGCAAGATCACCGGGCTAAGCCAGCGCAGGATGAGGGCCGTCTCTTGGTAAGCCGACCCCAGCACCCAAGGGATCCCGTAAGAGCCCAATGCCACCCCCAAGGCGGCCAAACTGCCGTAGCCCGCCACCCAAGGGGAAAGGTGCCAGGCGTAGCGGCAGCCCTGCGGCAGGCTTTTCTGTCCTTGGCGGCACAGCTCGGCAAAGTGGCTGGTGAGCAGAGCGATCATCGGCGTTTGCGAAAAGTTGATCACCCGGTAGGCAGCGCTGTAGAGCCCCCCCGCTGCTGCCGAGGCCAGGCGGGGCAAAAGCAGCTTGTCCAGGTCGGTGAAGGTTTTGGCCGCCGCCAGCCCCACGGCAAAGTCCCAGCCCGCCACCAGCCGTTCCCCCAGATCTCTCCAGGCCAGGGGGGGAGAAGGCTTGCTCCACCGTCCCATCCCCCGCGCCATCAGCAGCAGCACCGCCAGCACCATCAGCCCGTAGAGAATGGCCCATTGGGTTAGGGATCCCCAGCCCAAGGCCACCGCCAGCAGCACAGCCCCCAATCGCCCCAGCGCCATGCCGGTGTCGATGAGGGCCACGCCGGCAACTTGCTCTTGCCCAATCAGGATCCCTCGGTACACCTCAGGAATGGCGATAAACAGCAGGTCGCTGGCCAGCAGGATCCCTACCAGCAGGGGAGAAGTCTCCGCCAGCCAGAGGCTCAGGAGGGGCGCCAACAGCAGCGCCATCCCGCCGCAGCCCAGTCCGGCCAGCCACAGGCTGGGACTGATCTCCGGGGCAGCCGCGGCAGATCTCCGGTTGCTTAGGCGCTGGATCAGCAATTCCGATTGGCCCCAGTAGCCAAAGGGGGCAGCTAGGTTGCTGCAGGCCAAAATCGCGGAGAACACTCCAAAAGCTTCCGGCCCCAACAGCCGCGCCAGCAGGATGAAATAGGCCCCGGACAACCCCAGGCGCAGGCCATTGCCCACCATCAGCCAGGCAGCCTGGCGCAGCCGTTGTCGTTGCCCTGCCCTATCCACGCGGCCCTCCTGGACGAAGCTTGCCGCAGCCGGGGATACTGGAGGGAGGCCGAGACGGCCCGCCCAGACGTGTGACGTTGTGCGCTGGGTGGATGAGTTGCAACTTTTGCAGCAATTCTTCATGGCCAAACTTTACCCTGTTGGCGGCCCCGCCTCATCGGCGGGACGGGATCCGAAGACCCTGTTTTCTCTCCACTCCAGGCCCCCCGACCCGCGCCGCGTCCTTCCCCCGCCGCCCAGGAGCCCTCGCTGGCTGGGATCCCCGCCAGCCAAAGCGGTGGGCCAGGGCTACCGAGCTGTTGTCTTGCTCCTGCTGGCCAGCGTGTTGCTGTTTGGAGGGCTGGGATCCCGCCTGGCCTACCTGCAACTGGTGCGCACCCAGTATTACCGCCAGTTGGCCGATACCAACCGCATTCGTCTCTTGCCCCAGCCGCCGGAACGGGGGCGCATTGTGGATCGCAACGGCGTGTTGTTGGCGGGCAGCCAGCTCTCCCACTCGGTCTTCCTGTGGCCGCTGGTGCAATCGCGGCAGGGCTGGCAGGAGACGATCCCCAAGCTGGCCCGGTCCTTGAACATGGCTCCCGAAGAGATTGCCCAAAAACTGGAGCAGGCGGGCTATCGCTCCCCGTTTCCGGTGCGCATCCTGCGCAACGCCAGCCCCCAGGTGGTCACTCAACTGGAAGAGATGAGCCGCGAGCTGCCGGGGGTGATGGTGGAGGCAGAGACGGTGCGGTTTTATCCCCATGGCGACCTGGCCGCCCACCTGCTGGGCTATACCGGCGAGATCTCGCAGGAACAACTGCGGGCCGATCCCAGCTATCGCCTGGGGGATATCGTCGGCCTGATGGGCGTGGAGGAATTGTTCGAGAGCCATCTGCGCGGCCAATGGGGCGGGCGCCAGGTGGAGGTAGACGCCATGGGAGAAGTGCTGCGGGTGCTGGGAGAGCAAGCGCCTCGACCGGGCAACACCCTGCAGCTGACTTTGGATGTACGCCTGCAGCAGGCAGCGGAGCAGGCCCTGGGCCAGCAGAAAGGAGCAGTGGTCGCCATGGATCCCCGCGACGGCTCGATCCTGGCCATGGCCAGCTATCCCACCTTTGATCCCAACCTCTTTTCCAGCCGCATCACCCAAGCCCAGTGGGAGAGCCTGCAACAGCGGGACTTCCCCTTCCTCAACCGCGCCCTGCGGCCCTATCCCCCCGCCAGCACCTACAAAATCATCACCACCGCCGCCGGGATCGAGTCGGGAGCCTTTCCCCCGGATACGGTGCTGCAGACCGGCCCCTACATCCAGGTGGGCGGGTGGAGGTTCTGGGACTGGAACCGGGCCGGTTTCGGGCGGCTGAACTACCGCCAGGCGATGGCCTACAGCAGCGACACCTTCTTCTACCAAATTGCCCTGGGCACCAAGGCCGCCCCCCTGCAAGAATGGTCGCGCCGCTTCGGGCTGGGGCAATTGACCGGGATCGGCCTCAAAGGGGAAGCTGCTGGGCTGGTGCCCGACGCCGAGTGGAAACAGCGCCACTGGCGCGAGCCCTGGTACGTGGGCGATACGGTCAACATGTCCATCGGCCAGGGATTTATCACCGCCACGCCGCTGCAGATGGCGGTGGTAACAGCAGCGGTGGCCAACGGCGGCTGGCGGGTTCGCCCCTTGCTCTCGCAGCAGGTGATCCCGGAAAGCCCCGTGCCCCTGCGGCAGAAGGTGGGTCTTTCCCCCGCCACGCTGGAGATCCTGCAGCAGGGGTTGCGGGATGTGGTGGTCTACGGCACCGGCGGCAACGCCAACCTGGGGCCGGGCTTTCCCCCCACCGCCGGCAAAACCGGCACCGCCGAGGATCCGCCGCGGCGCTCCCACGCCTGGTTTGTCGGCTATGCCCCCTACGACCGGCCCGAATTGGTAGTCGTGGTCTTTCTGGAAAACAGTGGCGGCGGGGGTGGATCCCGGGCCGCCCCGATCTTCCGCGAGGTGATGCGGGCCTACTTCCAACGTGACTCGTGAGGCCCTGGGCGCGACTTGCCCCGGCATTCGAGGGGAGTGGATATTAGGATTATCGGTTGATCTCTCTTTGTTCCCAAAAAATTCCACTCAGCCCCCCCTAAAATCCCTTCTCCAACCGGCTTCTGCCCTAACTTGGCTGTAGAATATGTCAGTGATTTGGAGCCAAACTGCCACAATCCTGCCATTCGCGCCAGCGGCGCCTTGGCGCAGTGCAGGGCAAGCCCCGCTCCTAAAAACTGAGAACACTCTGGGCCGTGGTTGCTTCGCAGCACCTCGCAAGTACGCGGCCAGAGTCTGTTTTAACCCTATTGCCTAACTCACGAGGAGATCAGGATGAACAAGGCAGAGCTTGTGGATGCCGTCGCTCATCGCGCCAACGTAACCAAAAAAGAAGCTGAAGCTGTCCTGACGGCGGCGCTGGAGATCATTGTCGAAGAGGTCGCATCCCGCGATGAAAACGGTGAACCCAAAGGAAAGGTGACCCTGGTGGGCTTCGGCTCCTTTGAGGCCCGCAAGCGCAAACAACGGGAAGGTCGCAACCCGAAGACCAACGAGAAGATGGTGATCCCAGCCAGCATTGTCCCGACTTTCACTGCAGGCAAAACTTTCCGCGATGCGGTGGCAGGTGGCCACAAGTCTTCGGGAGTTTGACGGGATCCCAGCCGTTCGCGCTCCTCAGGCGGAGTTCTCTCAGCGAACCTGGGCTTTGGGATGGACAGGCGTGCAACGGCCTCAGCATGGTGGCAATCGCGCTTGGGGGGCAGCCATTGCCGGCTGCCCTGCCGAGGCTATTTTGGATTTTTCGGCCAGCCTCAACCCCCTGGGTCCGCCGCAGTCGGTTTTGCAAGCTCTGGCTCGGGCCCTGTCGGCGTCGGATCCAGTTGCGATTAGCCGCTATCCGGATCCCGACTACCGCGAGCTGCGGGCCTGTTTGGCGCAGCGCTGGGCGGTCGATCCGGAGTGGATCTTCGTGGGCAACGGGGCGGCGGAATTGCTCACCTGGGCGGCCCGCGATGCCCAGGGACGGGAGGTTTGGCTGCCCCGGCCGGCTTTTGGGGACTATGAGCGGGCCCTGCGGGCGGCGGGTGTAACCCTCAGGGGTTTGGATCTTTTGCCCTCTCAGGGATCCCCCCCCTTGGCCTTGCTGCAGAAAGAGATCCGGGCGGACAAGACAGGCCGGGTGCTCTGGCTAAACAATCCTCACAACCCGACGGGCCGGCTTTTCCTCCGGCAAGACATCTTGCCCCTTCTGCCCCAGTTCGAGCAGGTGGTGGTGGATGAGGCTTTTATGGACTTTTTGCCAGGAGACGCCCCGCAGGAGCTGCCCCCTCTGGACGCCAGCTCAGAGGTGGGAGAGCTGCCCCGCAGCCAGACTTTGATCCCTCACCTGGAGGCCCACCCCAACACCATCGTCATCCGTTCGCTGACCAAGTTCTTTACCTTGCCCGGCTTGCGCATCGGCTTTGCTGTGGGGCATCCGGATCACTGGCGGCGCTGGCGGCAGTGGCGGGATCCCTGGAGCGTCAACGGATTGGCGGCGGTGGCGGCGGCGGCGGCTCTGGCAGATGAAGACTTTCGCCGGCGCACCCTGGCCTGGCTGCCTACGGCGCGGGAGCATTTGCTGAGAGGTCTACAGGGGCTACCCGGCTGGGATCCCTGGCCCGGCCAAGCCAACTTTGTGCTGGTGCGCTGCCCTGGCTCCGCTACGCAGATTCAAGAAAAGCTGTTGCGGCAGCACCGCATCCTGGTGCGGGATTGCCTGAGCTTTCCAGAGCTGGGGGATCGCTATCTGCGCATTGGCCTAAGAACCCTGCCGGAGCAGGAGCAGTTGCTATCGGCCTGTCGAGAGATCTTGGAAAATAGCTAGAGAGCTTCTTTCTGGCGAGAGGGATTATGGTTGAGGTGGTGACTCCCCTTTGGCGGGAGTGCGAGGCCTCTATCGTGAAGGGGGTGGCCCACCACAGCGATCTGGAACTGCTGCGAGCCTTTCAACGGCAGCCGCAGGCGGCGCGCTACTTCATCGCCCTGTTTTGCCGCTACTGCGCCTGGGTGGATGGGATCCTGGCCGAGCATCTGCCCCCGGAGCAGCGGGCTGCTTGGCGAGAGGAGGTTTGGCTGCGCCTGTATGCGCGCCTTCAGCATCTCGATGTCCGCACGCTCCAGAGCGAGGGGGGCGGGGATCCGGTGCTGGCACCCTGGCTGGCGGCGCAAATCCGCGAGCTGATCTGGCCTTTTGCGGGGCGGTCTGACGGCGCTGCTGAGGGTGAGGCTGCCCCTCCTCAAACTGCGAGCGCTGGTGCAGCGAAGCCCCCTCTTTCGCCGGCATTGGCCTGTTACCTGAGCGCGGCTCTGGACAACTTGCCGGGAGATATGCGCTTTATTCTGCTGCTACGGGATCGGTTTGGTTGGTCGCCGGAGCGCATCGCTGCCCAGCTCAAAGCTGAAAGGTACTACCTCGCCCCAGAGGAGGTGGATGCCATTGTTGCCTCCGCTCGCCAGCTCCTGCTTCAGCATCTGCCGGCAGATGTGCGCGCCCTCTATCTTGCGGCCAATCCCTAGAAGAAGGCCTTCGGCTTGTGGCATGGTAGTGATGGCTTGCCTTTGTCCCTGGGGTTGGCTCTGTGGTTAAGCGGTTCTCGGGTTCAGCACCGGATCGGTTCTGCTGGCTTCCTAGCTCTTAGTCTAGCGAGGGTGAGTTGCCTATGAGTTTTTCTCCACTTCCCTCAGATGCTACTCGACCCCTACCGAGGGCCCCGCAAGCCCAGCCGACTCCTCAACTGACGCTTCAGGAAGCGCTGAGCTGCTTGCATCTGGATGAGCTCAAGGAATTGGAGCGATTTCGCCTCTGGCAACGTTTGCAGCGCAGGCCATCTGTCCCCTTGCCGTGGGCAGATCCCCTTGGAAGCGATATCCCCGTGGAGCGCTCTTCACCTGTGCTGATGCAAGAAGTCGTGGAAGACTTGGAGGAGGAAGAAACGCCACGGCCGGCGGGGGTGCTCTCCCCTCTTTGGGTCTTGCTGGTGTGGGCCCTCTCCTGCGCGGGGATCGGCTTTGGGGTGCGCTGGCTGATCTGGCCGGAAGAGCTGTCGCTTCCCCAAACCGCTGTCCTGGCCCACAAGACGGAAAAAGGGATCCCTGCCCAGGTGGATTTGGCCCGGTTGCCCTTGCTTCCCCTGGAGCCGCTGCCAGGACAGGTAGGGGAAGAGTTCTATTCAGGTGGGCTGGATCCCAGTCAGTTGGCGCTAGGGCTGGCCAACACTCCCAATCTGGAGGAGCTGCGGGTCGATCCCCTTCAGGATGTCGCCAACTTGTTGGACAGCCTACAAACCAACTTGGCCGCGGCTGCACAGAAACCTGCTCCTTCCCGCCCGAAAACAGTGGAGAAAGTGGCAGCCAGCCTGGAGCGCCCCTCCCAGCCCAAAGTGGCCACTGTTTCAGAATCTTTGCTCACGGTGCCCCTGCACAGCAACGATCTCGATTCCTTGGGGCCTAACCGCGGCGAAGGAACTTTTTTGGTGCTGATCACCTACTCCGGAGAGGAAAGCTTGGCGCGAGCTCGGCAAGTTGCCAATGACGCTTTTGTAAGAGATGTGAACGGCCAGAAGTTCGTGCAGTTGGCAGCATTTGAACAACTGGAATATGCCCGCTACCACGCTGAAACTTTGAAGAACAAGGGCTTCAACGTCACCATTGCCGAGCAGTAGCTTTGGCCAGCGGTCGGCAGGATACCCGAAGGTTAGTTACAGCCATTCATTGACAAGTAGCAGTGGAGCAGTGAGATGCCTAGTCCCCCTCTCCCAAAGGGAGAGGGTCTGGGGGTGAGGGCCTTTGGCAGAGCGGAACGGTCGGCAGCCCCCTCCAAACCGATGCAATCCCCTCCCCCTTCCCTTTTTCGCAACCTGACCTAGCTTTTGTAATAGGCAGTGCCTTTATTGACAAAGTCCAACGTGTAGGCGGCTTGGTAGTTAATGGTTGGCTCAAAGACACCCGCCACTGTCATGCTCTCGAAGAAGCTTTGCCAACGCTCGTGGGTCATGGCGCCAATGCCCTTTTCCAGGGCATCGCCAGACAAAATGATGCCGTACTCCTTCAGCTTCTCAAAGCTGTAGGCCAACTGCTCATCAGTCATCTCCGGGTTATCCTGCTTGATGAGGCGGTAGGCGGGGCGGGGATCCTCCAAAAAGCTGTACCAGCCCTTGATAGAAGCATCCACAAACCGCTGCACCAAGTCAGGCTTGCTTTCCACCAGTTGGCGCCGCGTCTCGATGGTGGTGGCATAGGGGTTGTAGCCGTAGTCGGCCAGGAGGAAGACCACTGGCTTAAAGCCTCCTTGTTTTTCAATGGCAAAAGGCTCAGAGGTGAGATACCCCTGCTGGGCCGAGCTGGGATCCGCCAGGAAAGGACCGGGGTTGAAGTTGTAGGGGCGGGTCTGGTCGTCGGTGAAGCCGTACTTGGCCCGCAAAAAGGGCCAGTAGGTGGTAAAAGCCCCTTTGGCCACGAAGATGGGTCGGCCCTTGAGATCCTCCAAGCGCTGGGTGCCGGGATGGGCGAGGAGAACCTGGGGGTCTTTTTGGAAAATAGCCGCCACGCAGATGAGCGGGATCCCTTCCCGCACAGCGTTGATGACCCCTGCGCTTCCCCCCATGGCAAAGTCGGCGGCTCGGCCAGCCAAAATCTGGGTGATGTTGACGCCAGGGCCACCCATTTTGATGGTGACGTCTAGCCCATACTCGCGGTAAATGCCTGTGGCCACCGCCTGATAAAAGCCGCCATGCTCGGCCTGGGCATACCAGTTGGTAGCATAGGAAACTCGCTCGAGCTTGGATCTCTGGGCCACTATCAGAGTGGGGGAAGCCCGTCGTTGAGCCTGAGCCCCTGCTGCGGCCAGCCAACTGCCTCCAAGAGCGGCAGCTCCTGCTTTGAGCAGCTGACGACGGCTGAAGGTGCCGCCCTTGGGTCTAGAGGATCCAACCGAGGCCATAGGTAACTAAAGCGAAAGATGACGCAAGCATTATACATCCCGGAGGAGACCCTGTGTGCCTGGCTACAAGAAGATCTCGGCCACGGCGATCTCACCAGCGAGCTGACCCTGCCCCCCAGCGTTGAGGGGGAGGCGGTGATCCTGGCCAAGGAGCCAGGGATCCTAGCTGGCCTGGAAATTGCCAGGCGGGTTTTCCGGCTGGTGGATCCCCAGCTAGCGTTCGCCTCCCAGGTAGAGGAGGGAGCCTCTGTTGTCGCTGGCCAGGAGGTAGTCCAGATCAAGGGATCCCTGCGGGGCATTCTGGCGGCAGAACGGCTGGCGCTGAACCTTCTCCAAAGGCTTTCCGGCATTGCCACCCTCACCCGCACCTACGTAGAGGCGCTGCGGGGAACCTCAACCCAGCTTCTGGACACCCGCAAAACTACCCCCGGCTTGCGCGCCCTGGAGAAATACGCCGTGCGGGTAGGGGGCGGCAAAAACCACCGCTTTGGCCTCTTCGACGGCATCTTGATTAAGGAAAACCACATTCGCGGTGCCGGCGGCATCTTGGCAGCCGTCCAGCGGGCCAAAGCAGGTGCCCCCCACCACCTCAAGGTCGAGGTTGAGGTGCGCAACCTCCAGGAGCTGGAGGAGGCTTTGGCGGCAGGCGCCGATCTCATCCTTCTCGATAACTTCCCCTTGGAGCAGATCCGGGCTGCCGTTCAACGGGTAGGGGGGAAAGTTCCCCTAGAAGCCAGCGGCAACATGAACCTAGAGCGCGCCCGGAAAGCGGCGGAGGCAGGCGTTGACTACATCAGTGTGGGGGCCCTGACTCACTCGGCCAAGGCCCTGGATCTCTCCTTGCTCGTGGTGCGGCCCTGAGGTTTGCCCCAGGGAGCGCTGTTTCTAATGCTAGGCTAGGTAACGATCCCGCCTAAAGCAGGAAGGCCAGTTGCTGCCTGCTGGCAACTTCTCCTTAGCCCCGCACCAGTCCAGCTCTGCACCCGTGGCCGGCCCAGCCAAAACAGAAGGTTCACCATGACCCAAGAAACCCTTGTCCAGGAAATTGCTCGACTCAAGCAGGAAAGGCAGGCCGTTATCCTAGCCCACTCCTACCAACTCCCCGAGGTGCAGGAAGTGGCGGACTTTGTGGGAGACTCCCTGGGCCTGGCCCGCGAGGCCCAAAAGACAGATGCCCAGGTCATTGTCTTTGCTGGCGTCCACTTCATGGCCGAGACAGCGGCTATCCTCAACCCGGAAAAGACGGTGCTGCTGCCGGATCTGGAGGCGGGCTGCTCTCTGGCCGACAGCATCCGCCCAGAGGACGTTCTGCGCTGGAAGGAGGCCAACCCCGAGGGGCTGGTGGTGGCCTATGTCAACACGGCCGCCGAGATTAAAGCCATGGCCGATGTCTGCGTTACCAGCGCCAACGCTGTGCAGGTGGTGGCCAGCCTGCCGCCGGATCGCCCCATCTTCTTTGTGCCGGATATGTTCCTGGGGGCCTATGTAGCCCAGACAACGGGGAGGGAGTTGGATCTGTTCCCCGGCGAGTGCCACGTCCATGTGGGCATTCGCGAGGAGCACCTCAAGGCAATGGCAGAGAAGCACCCGGAGGCGGAGTTCCTCATCCACCCCGAGTGCAGTTGCGGCTCCAGTTGTCTATTTCTCAAGCCGGACGCCAAGCTCCTTTCTACCGAGGGGATGGTGCGTTATGCCAGAACTTCGGCCAGCCGCGAGTTTGTGGTTGCCACCGAAGTGGGCATTCTCCACCGGCTGCAAAAAGAGGCCCCCGATAAGACCTTTATCCCCGTCAAGGCGGACGCCGTCTGCGAGTATATGAAAAAAATTACCCTGGAGAAGATCTACCGCTCCCTAGTGGAGATGCGCTACGTGATCCAGGTGCCGGAGGCGGTGGCCGAAAAAGCCCGCAAGTCCATCCTGGCCATGCTGTCAGTGCCTGCTGGAGCCTAGAGGGAGCACCCTTGGCGAGGGTCTGTTTTGTCCAGTGTTGTCTACGTCTTTCCTAGCGGAAACAGACCTCTTGATCCTGGGGGCAGGGGTGGCAGGGATCTATGCAGCCCTGTGGGCGGAAGCAGAGGGAGCCAGAACCCTGGTGGTAAGCAAGGATCCCTTGCCTTCTGGATCCACTCCTTGGGCGCAGGGGGGGATAGCTTTTCCACTGGATGCAGCAGATGTGGAAGCCCACCTCCAGGACACCCTGCAAGCAGGCCGTGGCTTGGTAGAAGCAGAGGTGGCTCGCTCCATCTTGCAGGAAGCGCCCTTTCACCTGGAGAAGCTCTTGTCCTGGGGGCTCCCCTTCCATCCGGAGCCGGTGCGGGAAGGGGGACACTCGCGGGCGCGGATACGCCACCTGGGAGGGGATCGGAGCGGGCTGTGGCTCCTCAAGGGCTTGCTGGCCCGCCTGAGCAAGCCGCCTTTGCAGGGGTACACGGCCCTCAGTCTTTTGATGACCGAGGGGAGAGTGGCAGGGGTCTTGCTCCTGGGTCCTGAGGGACTGGTGCAGGTGAGGGCGGGGGCGGTTCTCCTGGCTACAGGCGGGTTTGGCAGCCTCTTCCCCCTCTCTACGGCGCCGCCGGGAGCTAGCGGCGATGGCATGGCCTTGGCCTGGCGGGCAGGGGCCATCCTAAGGGATCTGGAGTTTGTGCAGTTTCACCCCACCGTCCTGCCCAATGGAGCCCTGGTCAGTGAAGCTGCCCGAGGGGCAGGGGCCGTGCTCCTCAATGCCTGGGGGGAGCGCTTTATGCCTCGTTATGCGGAGCTGGAAGAGCTGGCGCCGCGGGATGTGGTGGCCCAGGCGGTGTTCTGGGAGCGGCAGCGGACGGGGGGAGTTTACCTTGACCTCCGGGCTGTGCCCCATCTGGAAGAGCGCTTTCCCACCGTGGTTGCCTCTGCCCGCGCTTTGAGGCTGGATCCCGGCAAGGATCCCCTACCGGTTGCTCCTGCTGCTCACTACGTCATGGGGGGGGTGCGAACGGATGCTTTTGGCCGCACTGGCCTGCCGGGCCTCTATGCTGCCGGGGAGGTGGCCTCCACAGGGTTGCACGGGGCAAACCGTTTGGCTTCCAACAGCCTTTTGGAAGGGCTGGTCATGGGCAAGCGAGCTGCTCTGGCTGCCCTGCGGGACCTCCAGGAGCCCCCCCTTCAGGTGCAGGCTCTACCTGTGCTGACAGCGCCGCCCTCTCTACTTCCCCAGCTCAGGCAGCAAGCAGAAGAAGCCCTGGGGGTGGTGCGGGAGGGAGAGCGGCTGCGGGCTTTTCTGGCTTTTGCGGAAGCCCTGCCCCTGGAGGAGAAGCCGTGGGCCAGTCGGGAAGAGGTCGAGGCCGGGAGTTTGCTGTTGCTGGCTCGCTGGGTAGCCCAGGGGGCTTTGCTGCGGGAGGAAAGCCGGGGATGCCATTTCCGCAGGGATTTCCCCCAAGAAAGGGAGCCTTTCCACACCGAAGTGTGGGGCTCTACGTTTAAGCAAGCGCCGCTGGATCTGGCGGCTGCCCCAGGGCGGGGCCCTGCCTAGGCGTTCCAGGCGTGGTGGAAAACCCCCGGCCTGTCGATGCGCTCAAAGGTGTGGGCGCCGAAGAAATCCCGCTGGGCCTGGGTCAGGTTCTGGGGCAGCTCGGCGGTGCGGTAGCTGTCGTAGTAGGCCAGGGAGGCGCTGATGGCCGGGATCGGGATCCCCAAGGCTGCTGCAGTGGCCACCACTCGCCGCCAGGATCCCTGCCGTTCCTGGATGGCCCGCTTAAACTCCTCATCCAAAAGGAGGTTGACTAGCTCCGGATCCCTTTGGTAGGCCGACTGGATTTTGCCCAGGAGGCGGGCGCGGATGATACAGCCCCCCTTCCAAATGCGAGGGATCTCGCTGAAGGTGTACACATAGCCGTGGGCAACGGTGGCTTGCCTGAGCAGGGCCATCCCCTGGGCATAGGAGCAGATCTTGGAACAGTAGAGGGCGGCGCGCAGATCCTGAAGGAAGCTGTCGGGATCCCCTTCCAAGGTTGTTCCTGGCCCTGGCAACTGCTGGGAGGCGGCCACCCGTTCCTCTTTCATCGACGAGAGGATGCGAGCCTGCACTGCCGCCTCAATGGTGGGCACCGGCACCCCAAGATCCAGGGCGTCCTTGACCGTCCACAGGCCCGTGCCCTTCTGCCCCGCCTTGTCCAAAATGAGATCCACCAGCGGCTTGCCCGTCTCCGGATCCAGCGTCCCCAAGATCTTGGCGGTAATCTCAATCAAAAACGACTCCAGCTCCGTCTCGTTCCAGGCCTGGAAGATCTCCTGCATCTGGGGGGCTGACAGCTTCAGCCCCCTGCGCATGAGGTCGTAGGCCTCGGCAATCAGTTGCATGTCGCCGTATTCGATGCCGTTGTGCACCATCTTCACGTAGTGCCCACCCCCTTTAGGCCCCAGGTAGGTGACGCAGGGGCCATCGGGCACTTGAGCGGCAATTTTGGTGAGGATGGGCTCCAGTTGCCGATAGGCTTCCAAGCTGCCGCCGGGCATGAGGCTGGGGCCGTTGAGGGCACCTTCTTCCCCGCCGCTCACCCCCATGCCGACAAAGTGGATCCCGCTGGCTTCTAGGACCTCGGCGCGCCGGTCGGTGTCGCTGTAGAGGGAGTTGCCGCCATCGATGAGGATGTCGCCTGGCTCCAGCAGGGGCTTAAGCTCGTCGATGATGGCATCCACCGGCGGGCCTGCCTTAACCATGATCAAGATTTTGCGGGGCCGCTCCATCAGTTGCACCAATTCCGGCAAGCTGTAGGCGGGGGTAATCTGCTTGCCTTGGGCCCTCCCTTGGATAAACTGCTCGGTTTTGGCGCGAGTTCGGTTGTAGACGACAACCGGAAAGCCATTGCGCTCGACGTTGAGGGCCAGGTTTTCCCCCATTACCGCTAGGCCAATGACCGCGAAGCTGGGCTTGCTCATGGTGGGGCGGGGTAACACCTCCCCCAATCTAAGGGGCGATCCGGCCAAGAGGGTTCAGGGATCCTGTTTTCTTCACCTTTTTTTGCCGGCTTTCAAGGACAGCCCAGACTCGCGCGGGTGGAAACCCCGGTTATGGGATGGGATCCCTCTGCTCGCTGGCACAGTTGCCGCAGGGCTGCCCGATCCACGTAGGCGTCGCTAAAGTCGGCGCCGGCAATCTGCGCCCCATCCCAAACGGCCCGCGCGGCGATTGCCCCCCTGAGGTTGGCCCCCCTGAGATCGGCGCCCGCTAGGTTGGCCAGATCCAGCAGGCTGTTGCTGAGATCTGCCCCCGCCAGGTTGGCTCCTGCCAGGTTGGCCTTGGTGAAGGCCACGCCGGCCAGGTTGGCCCCCTGCAAGTCGGCGCCCTGCAGGTTGGCGCTGACAAAGCTACTGCCCCGCCAGTCCTGACCCGACAGATCCTGCCCCTGCAGATCGGCGTTGCTGAAGTTGAGACGGGTCTGGCCACCCGCCGGGGATCCCCACAGGCCCCACAGCAGCAGCGTTGCCCCCAGCAGGATCCCTAGAAGGATGCAAAGTGTTGACGGCATCTGGGATCCCCCCTTTAGTACCTCAGGACGCTTCAAAGGGCTCAACTCCTTCCGCAAGTTCTTATCATGCTTTGGTATGAAAGTAGCTTACTTTGACTGCGCGGCAGGCATTGCCGGCGACATGTGTCTGGGGGCGCTGCTGGATTGCGGGCTGCCCCTAGAGTATCTCAACCAGCAGCTCCAGGCGCTGGGCCTCGAAGGAGAATACAGCCTACAAGTATGCCGGGTGCAGCGGTGCGGCCAGCCGGCTCTGCAAGCGGTGGTGGAGGTGTTGGACGAGTCCCCGCCCGCCCGCCCCTGGAGGGAGATCCAGGCTTTGATTGCCGGATCCCAGCTGGCCCCCGCAGTCAAGGCCCGCAGCCTCAAGGTCTTTGAGAAGCTGGCCCAGGCGGAGGCAAAGGTTCACCAGGTGCCCCTGGAAACAGTGCATTTCCACGAGGTGGGGGCCGTCGATGCCCTGGTGGATATCGTCGGCACCTGTGTTGGCCTGGAGTGGCTACAGGTGGAGCGGGTGATCTCCTCTCCCCACCCCATTGGCGGCGGCTGGGTGGACACTGAGCACGGCAAGCTGGCCGTGCCGGTGCCGGCGGTGATTGAGCTGTGGGAAATGGGACGGGTGCCAGTGTTTAGCAATGGCGTAGAAGCCGAGCTGGTCACCCCCACCGGCGCGGCCTTGGCGGTGGCGCTGGCAGAAGCGTTTGGGCCCTGTCCGCCGCTGCGGTTGGAAAAAGTGGGGCGTGGGGCCGGCAGCCGCGAGCTGCCCATTCCCAACATCTTTCGTCTCTGGATTGGCCAGTCCCAGGGGGAAGAGCCGACCGAGATCGTCTCGGTGTTGCAAACTCAGATTGACGACCTCAACCCTCAAGTGATTGCCTATACCTGCGAGCAGTTGCTGGCCCTAGGTGCCTGGGACGTGTTTACCCAGCCCATCACCATGAAGCAAGGGCGGCCGGGAGTGTTACTGACGGTGATCTGCCCACCGGAGCGGGTGCCGGAGTGCCAAGATCTCATCTTCCGGGAAACCACCACCCTGGGCATCCGCCACTCCCAGCAGCAGCGCACCGTCCAGGAGCGAAGGATCGAGCGGGTGGAAACCCCCTACGGCCTGGTGGACATCAAGGTGGCCTGCCGCCACGGCCACATCGTCAACGCCCAGCCGGAGTTTCGCGACTGTGTGGCCCGCGCCCAAGAGTTCCGCGTGCCGGTCCAGACGGTGTGGCTGGCAGCCCAAGCGGCCTGGCAAAAGCGGCTGCAGGGGGATCCCGCCTAAGAAGGTTGGGCCTTGGACAAGCGCATGCTCGTGCATAAGATCTGGCTGGATATAAGGATTTATGGAGCCAGATCGGAAATGTTCCAGAGTAGGCAACGGGGCTCTTCCTCAGATTCCCGATGGATTGGCTCCTGTTGGACAGAGATGCGGATCCCTGACCTGCTAGCCTGAAAAATATCAATACCCCGCGCTCTTGCCGACAACCGCAACCATGGAATCCCAAGCCGCCCAATTTAACTTCGACCGCCAACTCTGGGATCGCTTTATCAGCGTAGCGCAACCCTACTTCTACCCGCGGGTGCGCTACGGGGGCTGGATCTTCTTCGGCTTGCTAGCAGCATCCATGGTGTTTGTGGTTGCCCTCATGTTTTTTGTCGAGATTGGGGTAACCCTGGTTGGACAGGCTCTTTTTCCAGAGTTCTTCCGCACCCTAGCAGCAGGCTTGGTCGAGCAAACAGAGAGGAATTTAGCCTCGCCGGTGCTATGGGTGGCCGCAGCCAGTTTGGCCCTGAGCAGCCTGGCCTTTGGGCTGGTGTGGCGCCAGATTTGCCGCCGTTGGCTGCAATGGGTGCTGCTGACCTTTTTGCTGTTCCTGTCGCTAACGGTAAACCGGCTGAACGTGATGATCAGCTTTATCTTCCGGTTTATCGACACGGCTCTGCAGCAAAAAGAAGAGAGCACCTTCTGGCAATTTTTGATCATCTATGGCGTGCTGATCATCTCCGCCATCCCCATTTTGGTTATTTACCGATATACACGGCTAAAGCTGGCCCTGTTTTGGCGGGAATGGCTGACCGACTACTTTCTGGATCGCTACTTTGATCGGCGGGCCTACTACGAGCTGGATTCCAACGCCGCTAACACAGAGATCGATAACCCTGACCAGCGCATCTCGGAAGATGTACGCTCCTTTACCGGCACCACTCTTTCTTTTTTGTTGGATATTCTTGACTCCATCCTCACCCTCTACGCCTTTACTGGGATTCTCTACAGCATTTCCCGCCCCCTAGCGGTGGGGCTGGTTATCTATGCTACCATTGGCACCGGGATCGCCATTTTGGCCGGCCGCAAGCTGATTAAAATTAACTTCGATCAACTGCGCTACGAGGCCGACTTCCGCTACAGCCTAGTCCACGTGCGGGACAACGCCGAGTCCATTGCTTTTTACCAAGGGGAAGACCTGGAGCTGAGACAGATCTTGAACCGCTTTGCTGCCGCCTTGCGCAACTTTAATTTGCTGATCATCTGGCAGGCCATTATCGACATTTTTCAGTACGCCTATAACTATTTCACTCGCATTGTGCCCTACGTAATTGTGGCCCCCCTTTACTTTAGCGGCGTGCGCGATTTCGGCACCATTACCCAGGCTACCATCGCCTTTAGCCAGGTGCTGAGCGCCCTTTCGATTGTGGCCAACCAGATCCAGAGCATCTCCAGCTTTGCCGCCGGGATCAACCGCCTGGGATCCTTTTACGAAGCTTTGGAGAATCCTGCCCTGCGCCAGCTGCGCCCTCGAGAAAGTACCATCCAAACCCGCATTGCTCCCCAACTGGCCCTGCAGCAGGTGACTTTGCTAACGCCTAATTCGGAACGAACCCTGGTGCGGGATTTGTCCTTGACTTTAGAGGCGGGCCAACGGCTGCTGATTGTGGGAGCCAGCGGCAGCGGCAAGAGCTCCCTCCTGCGGGCCATTGCCGGCCTGTGGAACAACGGCCAGGGATCCATTGCCCGCCCCGATACCACCGAGATGCTCTTCCTGCCGCAAAAGCCCTACATGCTGCTGGGATCCCTGCGGGATCAACTGCTCTACCCGGGCCGCCGCCGGGATCTTAGCGACGCAGATCTCCTCCGGGTTTTGGCCCAGGTGAACCTGGCCGATTTGCCGGAGCGGGTGGGCGGCTTCGACGTGGAGAAAGATTGGGCTAGCACCCTCTCTTTGGGCGAACAGCAGCGCTTGGCCTTTGCCCGCATTTTGATTACTCAGCCCCGCTACGCCATTTTGGACGAGGCCACCAGCGCCCTGGATGTGGCCAACGAAAAGCTGCTCTACCTGCAACTGCAGCACCTCAACACCACCTACGTCAGTGTCGGCCACCGACCCACTCTCCTGGCCTACCACGATCTGGTCTTGGAGCTGCAGGGCAACGCTGCTTGGAAGCTCTGGTCGGCGGCAGACTACGGCGCCCGCCTGGCGCTGGCCGGCTAGAGATGCTGCCGCAGCTCTCAATCTGCGGCGGCACCCCTCACCCCCATCCCCTCTCCCTCTGGGAGAGGGGGGCAGGCTGTTCTAACCCCAACCCACAGAACTGGACGCGACCCAGGGGAGATGCTACCCTGTTTCACAGGTATTCCGACCGGATTACTGGAGAATCAGATGACTCCCTTTGCCGCCTCTGAGGCCAAGCGCTCCAAGGTGGAGCAGATCAAAGCAGATAGCCACTTCCTGCGGGATCCCTTGCGGCAGGAGCTGGCCCAGGACACCACCCACTTCAGCGAGGCGGCGGTGCAGGTGCTCAAGTTTCACGGCGCCTATCAGCAAGACGACCGGGATCTGCGGCAGCAGCGGAAGCAGGAAGGTCTGGAGCGGGCCTACCAGATGATGTTGCGCACCCGCATTCCAGGGGGGCATGTGCCGCCACAGCTTTACTTGACCCTGGATCGGCTGGCGGAGGAGTACGGCAACGGCACTTTGCGGGCCACCACCCGGCAGACCTTTCAATTACACGGGATCTTGAAGCAAAACCTCAAGGCCACCATTGGCAGCATCATCCGGCAGATGGGATCCACCCTGGCCGCCTGTGGAGACGTCAACCGCAACGTCATGGCGCCGGTCGCCCCCCACAAAAACCGGCCTGCCTACCGCTATGCCCAGGAGTATGCCCGCAAGCTGGCGGATCTCTTGGCTCCGAAGACTTCTGCCTACTACGAGCTGTGGGTGGATGGGGAGGCGGTTCCCATCCCGCCGGTGGATGCGGAAGTCCGGGAAGCGGAGCAGTTTGTCGGCAACGGGGTGAGGCTGGAGGGGCCAGAACCTCTGTATGGCCCGGTCTATTTGCCCCGCAAGTTCAAGACGGCCATCGCCGTAGCTGGGGAGAACACCGTCGATGTGTACTCCCAAGACCTGGGTTTGATCGTGCTCACCGACCGCAAGGGCAACCTCAAGGGCTTCAACATCGTGGTGGGCGGCGGCATGGGGCGCACCCACGGCAAGGAGGAGACCCAACCCCTTTTGGCCCAGAAACTCTGCTTTGCCCCGCCGGAAGCGGTGTACCGGATTTGCCAGGCGGTTTTGGCGGTGCAGCGGGATCACGGCAACCGCTACGACCGCAAGCAGGCGCGGCTGAAGTATCTGGTGCGCGACTGGGGGATCCGCAAGTTTCGCCGCGTGGTCGAGCAGTACCTGGGGGAAAAGCTATTGCCCTTCCGACGGATGCCCAAGTTTGTCCCCAATAGCGACGACTACCTGGGCTGGCACGAGCAGGGGGATGGCCGTTGGTTTTTGGGCCTCTCCATTGAAAATGGCCGCATCCAGGATACGCCGGAGCGGCAGCTGAAAACGGCCCTGCGCAAGATTGTGGAGGAATTTTCCCTGCACCTGCGGCTTACCCCCACGCAGGACGTGATCTTCATCGACATCGAGGAGGGCCAGCGAGAGGCCATTAACCAGATCCTCAAGTCCCACGGGGTGCTCTCCAAAGAGGAGATCCCGGAGCTGGTGCGGCTTTCCATGGCCTGTCCGGCGCTGCCCACCTGTGGCTTGGCCATTACCGAGTCGGAGCGGGCCCTGCCCACCCTGATCCGCCAGTTGGATCAGGTGTTGCGGGAGCTAGATCTGCAGGATTCGCCCTTTTTGGTGCGCATGACCGGCTGTCCCAATGGCTGTGCCCGCCCCTACTTGGCAGAGCTGGGACTGGTGGGATCCGCCCCCGATGGCTACTACCAGATTTGGCTGGGAGCCAGCCCCCGCGGGGATCGCCTGGCGCAAGTGTTTCAGGAGCGGGTGCACATCAGCCAGATCGTGCCGCTGATGAGAGTTCTCCTGCAGGCCTACAAGCAGGAGCGCCGTCCTGGCGAGAGCTTTGGAGATTACTGCCATCGGGTGGGGATCCCCTACCTGAGGGCCCAGGTGCAGCAAAGGGATGGCGTTTTTGCCTGAAGGGATCCCTCAAAAACGAGACCAAGCCTGTAGCCATTCCCGGAGCGCTTCCAGCCATCCAATCGGTTCGGGCTTGGCTGCTTCTGGAGCTTCCTCCTCGCCAGCCGGCAAGCTAACTTGGTCAGGGTGCACCCTGTAAACTCGGATGGGTTTGGCGTTGGGAAAAGGTTTCACCGAAAGAGGCTCCACCTGCAGGAGTTGCCCTTCCACTGCTCGATACACGGCTGCCGAGATGAGCAACCGAAAGCTCTGTTCCTCAGTCTGTTCCCCCCCTTGCGAAACATCCTCAACCGACTCCAGCCAGGTGGCAAACTGAACCGACTTCCCGAAGGCGGACAGCCGCTGCGGATCTTGGGGATCAATGGGGAGCAGAAGAACCGGGCCGTGGTGGATCCCGAGGGTGAGCTTAACCTGGGGGTAGGAGAGTTGCCGCAGAGACCTATTCAACTCCGCCACCGACTGTCCAAGCGCCAACCCCGCCTGCAGCGCCTGCTGTATGGCCAGCTCGGGTTGTTTGAGACCAAACAAAGCCAGACTTCTCAGCCCGCTCTGGTTGGCCAGTACTCCCCCATATTGCTGCACCAATGCTCCCATCTGGGTGAAGTAGCGACCCAAGGTGTAGACAACATCGTAGGGAAAGTTCTCCTCGTCGAAGTTGGCTGTCCCCCGCAGCGAAGCGCTGAGAATGGCGGCGGTGACTTGGCTGCCGACCGAATGGGCCTGCAATTGATGTTGAGCTACTTCCACATCTGCTTTATCGATCACCAGCCGCTGCAGGGTGACATCTCCAGTGATGCGGGTTTGACAGGCCAGACGAATATGTACAGGAAGGTCTAGCCGTTGAGCTAACTTCTTCTCGGCAGGGGTCATGCTGCGGCAGTTTTGGCTGCCTTCCAAAATCAGAATGCGACAGGTGGAGCAGGCGGCATTGCCCCCACAGGCATGGACATGGCGCACCCCCGCCTTGAGCAGATTTTCCAGAACCGTGAGCAGGGGATTGGCTTCCAAGGTGAGGTTGTCGGGGTAACAGGTGATCCGCATGGTTAAGGAGGGAGTGAGGGGTGGCAAAAAGATTCAGCACTACCTAAATTCAGTACGGCATTGCCCTCCCCTTGGATGCTGTTTTCAAAAGTTTTGGGTATTGGGTAACCTCACCCCGCAGCCTGCCCCGGCGCCGATGATAGAGTACAGAGGAGTCTTCTGCGCGAGCCCTTTATGCCTCAGTCCAAACCCCAAGAATCCCCAGCCCGCAAGCTCCTCAACATTTTGCTGCTGGTGGTGGGCACGGTAACTTTCTTGGGCTTCTCCTTTGGCCCGCTATTCCAGGCCCTCGGGCCTTCCGAATCTCCAGAGGCCAGCCTGGTAACCGAGCAACTGCGGGCCCAGGCAGACGGCTATCGCGTCGTGCTGGAGCGGGAGCCGGATAACCCCATCGCCCTGCGGGGGTTGATCGACACGCAACTGCAGCTCAACGAGCCGCAAGGGGCCATCGAGCCGCTGAAGAAGCTGGTGGAACTGGAGCCGGAAAATCGGCAACTGCGAGCTTTTTTGGCCCAGATTCAGCAAGATACAGGGGATCTGGAAGGGGCATTAGAGCAGCTCCAGATCCTTCACGAGAAGGATCCCAAAGATAGCCAAGTCCTGCAGGAGCTGGCCGACGTTCAACTAGCGCTGGGCCGCCCTTCTCAAGCCATTGAACTACTGGAGAACTATCTGAAGGAAGTCCCGGAAGATAACGATGTCCGTCTGCGCTTGGCCTTTATCTACGTCCGCAATAACCAGACGGAAAAGGCTGTCGCCCTCTACGACGAGATGATTGCGGCGGATCCCAGCGACTTTGCGCCCGTGTTGGGCAAAGCAATAGCCCTTAGCTCCGCCACCGATGAAAACCTACGGGCAAAAGCCCCGGAGCTATTTGAGCAAGCAGCCCGCCTGGCCCCACCCAAGCTGCGGGAGCAGATCCGGCAAGAGGCCGAGCTCTCTGCCCAAAGAAACCAGCCTCAGGCTGTTGAGAGCCAGGAGACTGCTCCCTGAGGAGAGTCGTCCCCCTCAAGACTCGGAGACCTCCTTGAGGGCCGCTTCCACCGAGGGATAGATCTCGAAGAGGGAATCTAGGTGGGTAACCTTGAGAACCAGCTTCGCTTGTTCTCCCAGGCTGCAGAGCTTGAGAGGACAGCCGGCAGCGGAACAGAGGCGTCTTGCCCACACCAAAGCCGACACCCCCCTACTGTCGATCAGCGGAACCTGACTTAGATCCAGCAAGAGATGTCTTGGTTTCTCGGCGAGAACCGTGCCCAGCTCTTGGCGCACCAGAACCGGATCCAGCTTTCCTGGCGGAAGCTTGACGAGGGTAACAAGGGATCCCTTGGGGCTGAGCCGGGTGGAAACATTCACAAAAGGCTGAGAAAGTCAAGGGCGGGAGCCACATTGATTCTGAACCAAAGCCGCCGGGTTGGGTTCCGCCGGGCAACTTTTATTTGAGATGTGGGAAGGTAGCTCTAATGGATACGCACGGGATCCCGGATTGGTTGGGGGATGCGGCTGCCCTGGGTTTGTTGGCCCTGCAGATGCCGATGGCGGCGGTGTTGCTGGCCCGGCTGCTGCCCTCTTTGTGGCGCCCTTCCCCTCTGCCCCCTGGCCAAGCGGGGATCCCTTTTCCGCCGGGCTTGGTCAGCATTTTGCTGCCTACCCTCAACGAGGCCGAGCGCCTGGATCCCTGTCTGGAAGGGCTGCACCGCCAGGGAGCGGTTGTGCGCGAAGTTCTGGTGGTGGATAGCCGCTCCCAGGATGGCACCCGCGAAAAAGTGCTGCAGATGGCCAAGCGGGATCCCCGCTTTCGCCTCGTTACCGACGATCCCCTGCCCAGCGGCTGGGTCGGTCGCCCTTGGGCGTTGCACTATGGATTTCTCCAGTCGGATCCCGCCTCTGAGTGGATCTTGGGCATTGATGCCGACACCCGCCCCCAGCCGGGCCTGGTGGAGCGGCTGCTGGAAACTGCCCAGGCCAAAAAGCTGGATCTCATCACCCTGGCGCCGCAGTTTATCCTGCAGCACTGGGGGGAAGGCTGGCTGCAGCCAGCTCTTTTGACAACCCTGATCTACCGCTATGGGGCGGCAGGGGAGACTCCCCACTTGCCGGAGCGGACGATGGCCAATGGGCAGTGTATGTTGGTGCGCCGCTCGGTGCTGGAAGCCATGAACGGCTATACCCTGGCGCGGGCCTCCTTTTGCGACGATGTCACCCTGGTGCGGCAGATCGCGGCAGCCGGCTTTAAAGTAGCTTTTTGCGACGGTCGGCACCTGCTCAAGGTGCGCATGTACACCTCTTTGGCCGAAACTTGGCGGGAGTGGGGCCGATCCCTGGATTTGAAAGACGCCACCCCCAGGGCCCAACTGTGGGGGGATATGGCCCTGCTGGTGCTTACCCAAGGGATCCCACTCTTGGCAGTGGGGGGGCTGGGGATCAAGGCCGGGCTGGGGTTCCCCTTTTCCCTAACAGAGCAAGTGTTGTTGGGGCTCAACCTGGGCTTGCTGGCCCTGCGACTGGGGGTGCTGATGGGCATTCGCGGCTCTTATCAGGATCCCCCCTGGACGTTTTGGGCTTCGCCGCTGGCGGATCCCTTGGCTGTCCTGCGGGTGATCTTGTCGGCCCTCAGCCGCCCCCGCTCTTGGCGCGGGCGCACCTACTAGTCGACTGCCTCAGGATCTCACCTGCCCCGCGAAGCGCAGCGGAGTGACAGCAGGCGCAAGCGAGTGTTGGGTGGCCCTCAAATAAGGCAACCCCTGATCGAGTAAGCCTAGCTGCACCGCTCTTTCAACAGGGTAGTTTGTGATCACTAGCTCCGTGATTTTGCCTCGTTTTGTCCCCTTGCAGTTGATAGCCCGGTTTGCTTGAACTTCATCAATAGCAAAGAAGGGCATAGCGTACAAAGAGCGAATGATTGCGGTGTCAGAATTAGAAAGCATGATGTACACCTTATTCTTGCTTAAGTCAATGCAAATGTCTCGTAATCGCTCTTGATCCTCTAGGCCGAAGCCACTGGCATGATAGGAGGTAAAGTTTGATGTTTGCGAGACAGGAACGTAAGGCGGGTCGAAATACACCCAGTCGCCTGGCTTGGCCCTCTCAACAACCGTATCAAATGGCACGCATAAAATTTCAACATTTTGTAGAGCAAGGGATGCAGCTAAAAGATTGTCCTTGTCTAGATACTTTGGAGCTTTATATCGCCCAAAAGGAACATTGAACTTTCCTTGCCGATTGACGCGATACAAACCATTATAGCCTGTCTTGTTCAGGTAAATCATGCGCGCTGCTCGTCCTACAAGACTCATTGACCAAGGATCTTTCTCTCGAATCTGGTAATAAAAACTTTCATTGTGTGGAAATTCGGAGAGTAGTTGAATAACTTCCCAAACATGATCGCGAATAGCCAGGTAAGTATCTATCAGCTCAGCGTTGATATCGGAAAGGATCGCCTGTTTGATTTTGCATTCTCTATACAGGCGAAAGAAAAGCGCGCCACTCCCAACAAAAGGCTCGTGGTAAGTTCTGAAATAGACCGGCATCCGCTCTAATAGGGCGTCTGTCAGTTGTGTCTTGCCACCGGCCCATTTTAGAAAAGGTCGCGGAAGAAGCAAATCGCTCATGTTACAATCCAAAATACAAACGTAACCAATCTTCTAAATCGCTGAACCAAACCACTTTCTCAGTAGACATCAGTTATCCTTGCATGTTCTTTGAAAACCCTTCGCCGTCAATTACCTCGATCCCTGGAATAGGCCAGTGCTCCATATCTTGAATGGTTGCAGGGATCTTCTCTTCCGCTGTGCCTGACGTCGCCTGAAACTTACACTCCACTCCCAGTCGCTTGCCGCTTTTTTCATCGCTAATGACCACATCAATATACCGCTGTTGCCCCCACAGCCTTCGTGCTGGTCTTCAATCCAAGAGATTGTGCCAGAGCAACAACTCGCTGCTTTAATTCGTCACCACTTTTAGGCGCTGTTCTTTTTCCTGACATAGAGAAAACTCCTCACAGACAATCAGCTTCGTTTGTTTTCACCACCCCTGCGCTCTCCCATCGCCACCCAACTCCCGAAGCTTTGCGGCTAGGCGCTGCTGTTCCTGACGGACTTGGGCGAGGGCTGCTACTGCCGCTCCTGCCCTACTTGTTCAATTCCCCCAGAAGCAAATTCCCGTCGGCAGTCCACCACTGCAAGTAGGTGGCTGTGGTTTCTACTTTTTGTCGGTGCCACACCCTCAAGAACCAGCCGATCTCCGGAGTCCAGTAGCAGTGGTTTTCATCTGCTGTTGCAGAAGCACATAGCAACCTTAATACAGATTAGTGATCGGGGGCAAGATGGATTTAATGCAGGGGCTCGTGGATTTCGTAGACAGCAACCCCGATCTCCGAGAGCTGGGGCAAGCCTTAGCTGTCAAAACAACACTCCAAGGCCATACTCACCCCTAGGTCTGTGACGTGTTGCAAGTGTCATCAAGCTTTATCAGCAACCGGAACTTATACTCCCAAACCAAGGAGCTGCTGGACTTGCTCTAGCTTATCGAGGCTCAAAGCCCTATCTCTCTCCCGAATAAAAAGCTGCTGCTATTGCGATGAGCTGAAGGAAAGTTTAGAAGAGGCAGTCCCAGAAGAATGAGGAAGCAGTTGCTCAAAAAAAGAGATACGGCATAAGGCAAAAGAGTAGAAGCTCCTGATGGACAAGGGGGAGCTAACAGTGTTTATGGTAGATGAGCGTCACCCGCTATGAGGTTACCTTTGTGGATAGAGGTGGGGGGTAAAGGAGAACAGATTGCGGCCGATATTAAGAATATCAGGGGGAGGCGAAGTTACTTTGGGGCATTAGATTATGACAAGAGAGAGTTTCTGTTGCAAGTATATAATAAGGCAGATTCTCAAAGCATGAGAGCGTTTATAGAGTACTTAAGACTTGAGAAAAAAGAACAAAGGATAGCGATTTTTGGGATGGGGCGGACTATCGTTGCTGTAAATAGGTTAGGGCGTATTTAGAAGAAGTGAGCCAGAGGTTAAGAGAAGAGGAGTGGCCAGTCAGGTGCATTCTTTTTGTTCCTTATACAACGGAACAGAATTTTGATTTTCCTATCATGAATATCTTAGGAATGCTACGATCAGCAGGGAAGTTACAGGAGCTATGCTATGCTGGGGTGTTAGTCATCGAAATCAGCATGCGTGTCCATTACTTACAACATGTGCCCTTTGAAGGTCTGGGCTATATAGAGTCCTGGCTCAAAGCCAAGGAATACCCTGTAACGGGCACAAGGTTTTTTGAATCGACGAGATTGCCGAGCCTAGATGAATTTGACATGCTCATCGTCATGGGTGGCCCCATGAGTGCCAATGACGAAAGTGCATTTCCTTGGCTAGGTCAGGAGAAGGAGTTTATCCGCAATGCCATCGAGGCCGGCAAGTCCATTTTGGGCATCTGTCTGGGGGCGCAACTGATTGCCAGCGCAATGGGTAGCCGAGTGTTTCCAAATCGTGTTAAGGAAATAGGCTGGTGGCCGGTACGAGGGGTACAGCCCCCTGATGAGCTAACCTTTCGCTTCCCGCCCTCGATTGAGGTTTTTCACTGGCACGGGGAAACCTTCGAGCTGCCCCCTGGTGCAATTCACCTTGCCAAGAGCGAAGGCTGTGAGAACCAGGCCTTTCAGCTTGGACGCTCAGTGATCGGCCTCCAGTTTCACTTGGAAACCACGCCAGAATTGGTGCAAGGGCTTGTCTCCCACTGCCGCAACGAACTGTTGCCATCTACCTATGTGCAGTCGGAAGCAGAGATCCTCTCAGCCTCCCCTGAGAAGTACCAAGCCATAAACCGTCTAATGGGCGAGGTTCTCTCCTTTCTCTGTCGCTCCGATCCCTAGGCCCCGCGCTGCGCTCTAGAGAGCGGC
Organism: Synechococcus sp. WC101; assembly: GCF_047461555.1. Taxonomy (NCBI): domain Bacteria; kingdom Bacillati; phylum Cyanobacteriota; class Cyanophyceae; order Synechococcales; family Synechococcaceae; genus Synechococcus; species Synechococcus sp. WC101. Next base: position 205 of record NZ_JANSHG010000006.1, on the reverse strand, counting down.
CAAAGCCGTAAGATGCAGATCTGCAAGCCAAAGTTCCAAGAGGATAGACGTGGGCCATCAGGTTTTGGGACTGGGGATCGCGGGTTGGTCGGCTGCACGGCTGCTGCGGGCCCAGGGAAAAGAGGTGTGGGTCTGGGACGAGCAGGATTCGGAGCTCTTGCGGCAACGGCAGGCGGAGCTGGAACGGGAAGGGATCCCTGTCCAC
>NZ_JANSHG010000005.1:0-31781 GCF_047461555.1 Synechococcus sp. WC101 | reverse complement strand
AGGTTGTTTGAGCTATGAAACTATATCAACGACCCCCATCATGGGTAAGCGACCAAAGTCGCTAGCGGGCTTTTCCGGCGCGCACTCAAGTGCGGGGCTACCAAGCTATCCTTTTGTGTCTCGAGACCTGTTGGGGCTGGTAAAGAGGGGCCCCTGATGGCGCAGAAGATTTTCCTGCGGGCTGTCTGAAGGTTCGGCTTCCTGCCACCGGCCCAAACAGAGCGGCAATCAAGCCTGTGGAAAACCGTCTTATCTTCGTCCCTTCCTTTGCGATACTGCTAGAGGTGATGTTGAGAGTGATAACGCGATGGCGATGCAGCATCTAGCCAGGGGCCAGCTTCGACGTCCTCAACGACAGCCAAGCTCGGCGGGATCCCGGTCGTCCCTTAGCCGGTTTGCCCCCTGCGGCCTCCTGTTCAGCCTGCTCTGGGCTGTGCCTGCCTTTGCCCAAGAAACGAAAGCGCCTGATCCTGCCGCCTTGGTTCTCCCAGATAGCCGAGCCATCCGCACCCCCAACCTGCCTCCCACCCTGTCGATCCCGCCCGAGGCCCGCCCTGCCACTCCTGCCCCGGTCTCGCAGGGGGCTGCTAGGGCCGAAGAACTGGTGGTGCCTCAATCCCCTTTGGAGGTGCGCATCGAGCGGACGGAGAGCTTGTCCTTACAAGAAGCCCTGGAGATTGCTGTTGCCCAAAACCCAGCGGTGCAGCAGGCAAGGCTGGCTGTAGAACGGGCTGAGGCTGGGGTTGCCCTGGCGCAGGCAGCTTTTGCCCCCACCCTCTCCACTCGAGCCAGTTACCAATACAGCGAACCTCCCTCGCCTGGTGGCAGGCCAAGCCGCGAAGTTCACACTCTCTCAGCTAGCGTGGTGCGGGTGGACTACACCGCTTTCGACAACGGGATCAGAGAACAAAACCTAAGACTGGCCCAAGAAGCTCTGCGCGTCGCCCAACTGCAACTGGAGCAAACCCTGCAGACAGTGAAACAAGCTGTGGCCAACGCCTACTACGATCTGCAGAGCGCCGATGCCCGAGTGGCCATCAGCCAGGCTGCCGTTGCAAGTTCTGAAGCCACCCTGCGGGATGCCCAAGCCCGAGAGCGGGCTGGGGTGGGTACCCGCTTCGAGATTCTCCAGGCGGAGACCGAATTGGCCAACAATCGACAAACCCTACTGGTGGCCCAAAACACCCAACAACTGAGCCGCCGCCGCCTGGCCGAGCTGCTGAACTTTCCCAGTCCCACTGATGTGCTGGCCAGGGATCCCATCGAGCCTGTGGGAGAGTGGGACCTGAGCCTAGAAGAGACTATTGTTGCCGCTTTTGCCCAAAGGCAAGAGCTGGAGCGCCAACGCCGAGAGTTGGAACAAGCCCAAGCTCGTGTGCGCCTGGCGCAAGCCAGCAACGGTCCCCAGATTGGTTTGTTCGCCACCCTCGATGCGGTTAACGATTTCAAGGCCAGCCGCGACAGCTTCGATATCGGCTACTCGGTCGGCGCCAATTTCAGTTTGACTTGGCTGGACGGGGGTAAGGCGGCCGCCCAGGCTCGCCAAGCCGAGATCGACGGGCAGGTGGCCGTGAACAATTTCATCGGCAGCCGTAACGAAATCCGGCGCAGTGTGGAAGAGGCTTTCCTCACGCTCAGCTCCAGCCGCGAACAGATCGACTCAGCCAAGGTAGCGATTGCCTCGGCAGAGGAGAGCCTGCGCCTGGCGCGGCTGCGCCTTCAGGCCGGGGTGGGCACGCAAACAGAGGTGATCAACGCCGAAACTGCCCTCACCACCGTCCGTGGCAACCTCTCCAATGCTGTAATCGCCTACAACCGCGCCCTGGTACAACTGCAGCGGGCCGTCGGCAGGCTTTGATCTCTGCTCGGTTCTTTCTCCCTCACCCCCAACCCCTCTCCCTCTGGGAGAGGGGAGCTAGGGCAGCTCGTTCGCGACAGCGTTGCGTAGTAATAAGGATGTGGAGAAACGTTTCGAAATAGCCATGGTGCCAAGTACCGCTGGCGCCAGCAGAAGAAACGCGACGAACTGAGAAAAATCGCCCCCTCTGGGCTTAGCCCCTGAGGTTTCCTCACGATCCGCAATGACGGCAAAAGAGAGGCCTAGAGTTTACGGGAATAGAACTCGACAACCAGCAGCTCGTTCACTGGTGCGCAGATCTGCTCTCGGGGAGGCAGTTCTTTGATACGCCCGCGCAGCTTCTCTTTGTCAAATTCCAGGTAATCGGGCAGGAACAGCCCCGGATACTCAGCGTAGGCGGCCACCAATTTGCGAGAAGACTCCTTGTTCCTTACCGTGATCACATCCCCAACTTTGCAGCCATAGCTGGGGATGGTGACTTTGCGGCCGTTGACTTCGATGTGGCCGTGGCTTACCAACTGCCGAGCCGCCGGAATGGTTGGAGCCATGCCGAGGCGAAAGACGATGCAATCCAGCCGCATCTCCAGCATCTGCAGCAAGGCTAGCCCGGTGGATCCCTTGGAGCGCCGCGCCTTGCGCATGTAGCGGAGCATCTGGCGCTCGCTCACCCCGTAGTTGAGGCGCACCTTCTGCTTCTCTTCTAGGCGGATGGCATACTCGGATTTTTTCTTGCGCTCGGCCCCGTGCATACCAGGTGGATTGGTATTTTTGGGGCGCTTGCGCGTCAAACCGGGCAGATCAAGTCCCCCGAAGCGACGAATGATCTTGAGGCGGGGACCTGTGTAGCGGGACATGCGGGCGTTTCTCCGAAATCGGCAAAGATACTCAGCAGAAGAGCACAGGCGAAAACATTGGCCGTGCGCCACAAGAATTGGCGATCTCCTATATTAAGGTCTTAGCCCGGCCTTTAAGCAAGGGGTGAGAGCCGTTTTTTAGCTGACTTTGGGGAGCGGTGCCATTAGTCGTAGCGAACCCCCAGTTGGGTGCGGATGAAGGCGCGATCCTCGCTCAGCAGGCCGTTGAGGGTGCGCCGCTCCCCCAGGATGGGATCCGGATCCAAGCCGATGGCCTCCAGATCCGCCAGCACCATCAGCTCCACCAGTTGGGCAAAGGTCACCTTGGGCTGCCACCCCAGTACCCGCTTGGCCTTGGAGGCGTCCCCCAAGAGCAGATCCACCTCCGTGGGGCGGTAGTAGCGGGGATCGATCTCGATCAGCACGCGATCTTTGTAGAGTCCCTGTTCTTCCAGTCCGGATCCCCGCCAGGTAATGGGCATGCCCACCAAAGCAAAAGCGCGTTCGGCAAACTCCCGCACGCTGTGGGTTTCGCCAGTAGCCAGCACGTAGTCGTCCGGCTGGGGTTGTTGCAGCATCATCCACATCCCCTCGACGTAGTCCTTGGCGTAGCCCCAGTCCCGCTTGGCATCCAGGTTGCCCAGGTAGAGCTTGTCCTGCTTGCCGGCCACGATGCGGCTGACGGCGCGGGTGATCTTGCGGGTAACAAAGGTTTCTCCTCGCCGTGGGCTCTCGTGGTTGAACAAAATGCCGTTGCAGGCAAAGAGGTTGTAGGCTTCGCGGTAGTTGACTGTTTGCCAGTAGGCGTACACCTTGGCGCAGGCGTAGGGGCTGCGGGGGTAGAAGGGGGTGGTCTCCTTTTGCGGGATCTCCTGCACCAGGCCGAACATCTCCGAGGATCCCGCCTGGTAAAACTTCACCCGGATCCCCGTGCGCTGCTGGTAGTCGCGGATGGCCTCCAGGAGGCGTAGGGTGCCCATAGCCACCGCATCGACGGTGTATTCTGGCGCCTCAAAGCTGACCCGCACGTGGGATTGGGCCCCCAGGTTATACACCTCCGTCGGCTGCACCTGTTCCAGGATCTTGCGCAGGGTGGTGCCATCGGTGAGATCCCCATAGTGGAGAAACAGCCGGGCGTTGGGATCGTGGGCATCCACATAGATGTGGTCGATGCGGTCGGTATTGAAGGTGCTGGCGCGGCGGACAATGCCGTGGACTTCATAGTTTTTTTGCAACAGCAGCTCGGCCAGGTAAGAGCCATCCTGGCCGGTGATGCCAGTAATTAAGGCACGTTGGGTCATAGAGCTGGAGGCGAAAACAAGCACTTGTAAGACTTCAGCCAGAGCGGGGACTTCAGCGCCTTGCCAAGCACAAACTCGCAAAGCTGAAACCCCAAAGCTAGAATATTATAGAGCAGCGGGAACCCCTTCTCTGGGGTTCTGCTTGCTTAGGAAGAGCCCAGGTGACGATCCTTAACCTGCTGCAGGGCAGGGGTCAGGGCCATAGGCGAGGGAGCCGGCTGGCGCAGTTGCCGCACTGCCTGGGGCAGGCGCAGGACAGAGGCACGGCTGGTGCGGGCAATCGCCTCCAGATCCGGCAGGGGCTCCAACAGCACACCCTTGCGCAGGATCGGGCGCAGCAGCGGCTGGTAGCCAGGGGGCGGGCTCTCGTCGGCCTGGCCGAGCAAGTCCCCTGTGGGACCGCGGAAGATCTGCTTGCGCCCCGGCAGGGTGGCTTTGGCAAAGGAGGCCTTGGCCACTGGGATCCCGTTAATCTCCACCAATTTGTACACTCCGTTCACGCCCTCGCCGGTCACCAGCCGCGTCCCCACTCCATAGCCGCTGATAGGGGCTTGGGAGCGGTGCAGCCGTTCGATCTCGTACTCGTCCAAATCGCCGCTGACAAAGACCGGCGCCCCCTGGGGCAGGATGGCCTTGACCTGGTGGGAGAGGGCCTCCAGGTCCCCGGAGTCGATGCGCACGCCGCCGATCTCGCCTTGGGATCCCAGTTGATCCGGATGGGTGGCTGCAAAGAGCTGGGCCGCTGTGCGCGCTCCCTGGATGGGATCGTAGGTATCGATGAGCAGAACCGCCTGGGGAAAGTAGCGCCGGAAGGCTTGAAAAGCGCGGGTCTCATCGCCGGAGAGGGCGGCAATGGCCATCACCAGAGAATGGGCCATCGTGCCTGCCGGCTTGCGCCCCAGCTTGAGAGCTGCCAAGACGTTGGAGGTGGCGTTGAACCCCGCCGCCAGCGCTGCCCGCGCTGCCCACAGGCCCGCCTGGGGGCTAAAGGCTCGCCGCGTGCCGAACTCCAACAAAATGGCCTCATCCCCGGCAGCATCCCGCATGCGGGCCGCCTTGGTGGCAATCAGGGTTTGGTAGTTGAAGGTGGTCAGCAAGTAGGTTTCCACCAGTTGCGCCTGCCACAGAGGAGCCTCTACCCGCAGCAGCGGCTCGTTGGCGAAAACGGCCGTTCCTTCCGGCACTGCCCACACATCCCCCTCGAAGCGGCAGCTAGCCAGCAGCTCCCAGAAGCGTTGCGGTGCCTCGGCAAAAATGCCCGTCTCCCGCAGCGCCTGCAAGGCTTGCGGCGGAAAGTGCAACTGCTGCAGGTATTCCACCGCTTGGGCCAGCCCCATGGCGATGAGGTAGCCATAGTCGCTAGGCAAGCGCCGCACAAACAGCTCAAAGGCCGCCGGCTGATTCTCCAGCCCCTCCCCCACATAGCAGGCAGCCATTGTGAACTGGTAGAGATCCGTCAACAGGCCGTAGTCCTGGGGCTGCAGGGAGGAGAAGTCTGAATTCACCATGGAAACCTCAAGGGACAAGCCGCTGAAAAGCTAGGGGAGCGGGCAAAGAAGTCCTTGCCAAAGTTGGAGCTACTATGGTAACAGGTTTGGCCTGCCAGGGATCCCGGCGAGGTGGCCCCAGCGATAAGAGCTTGACTGCACTCTAAAAAGCCATGAACACCACTGTCCAGGGAGTAACGACTCAAGCTCCGCCGACACTTCCCTTGCCTGTTCATTTTGATCCCGAGCGGGTGGGGGAGATTTGGCGGGTGCCCTACCAACAGCGGGCCCTAGAGGCGGAGCAGTGGGCCCAAGAGCACCGCATCCCATCGGCAGAATCCGACCAGGTGCGGGTAGGCTTGTTGCTCATCGATGTGCAAAATACCTTCTGCATTCCTGGCTTTGAGCTGTTTGTGGGTGGTTCTAGCGGCCTGGGGGCGGTGGAGGATAACCGGCGTCTGTGTCAATTTATCTACCGCCACCTCGCCCACATCACCCAGATCGTGGCTACCCTGGACACCCACACCGCCATGCAGATCTTCCACCCCATCTTCTGGGTGGACGCCCAGGGATCCCATCCCGAGCCAGCTACAGCCATTTCTGCCGCCGAGATCCGCTCCGGGCGCTGGCGGGTCAACCCCGCGGTGGCCGCCAACCTCACCCAAGGGGATCTGACGCGGCTGCAGGTCTACGCCCTCCACTATGCCGAGCAATTGGAGAAAGGGGGGAAATATCCTCTCATTGTCTGGCCCTACCATTCCATGCTAGGTGGGATTGGCCATGCCCTGGTGCCGGCGGTGGAGGAGGCGATCTTCTTCCACACCATTGCCCGCTGCAGCCAGCCCAGCTTGCAGCTCAAGGGGGCCAACCCCCTGACGGAAAACTACTCCGCCCTCAGCCCGGAAGTCTTGACCGGCCCGGAAGGGGATCCCATCGACGAGAAAAATGAATCCCTTATCGGCCACCTACTGGAATTCGATGCCCTGATCGTGGCTGGCCAAGCCAAAAGCCACTGCGTCGCCTGGACGGTAAGCGACCTGCTGCAGGAGATCCAGTCCAGGGATCCCGCCCTGGCCAAGAAGATTTACCTTCTGGAAGATTGCACCTCGCCGGTGGTGATCCCCGGCGTAGTCGATTTTAGCGAGCAGGCGGAGGCGGCCTTTGCCCGCTTTGCCGCCGCGGGGATGCACCGGGTGCGCTCCACCGATCCCCTCTGGACGTGGCCTGGCTTTCCGTGGCGGAAGACTTGATCTCCTCTACCCCAGTGCTAGGATGCGGCAGGACAGGCTGTGGGAGTTTGCCTGTGGACGATCGTCCTGGCGGTGCAGATTTGCTTTGGGAAACCAGTTCCCTGCGCCCTCCCACTGGCGCCCGCGACTTTTTGCCGCGGGAAGTCCAGCGGCGGGAAAGGCTAGAGGCGCAGCTAACCCAGGTTTTTCGCCGTTACGGCTATCAACGTATCATCACGCCCACCCTGGAACGGCTAGAGACGCTACTGGCTGGGGGATCCATCCGCGCCGAGGCAGTGCTGCAGTTGCGGGACGGGGAAGGGACAATGCTGGGGTTGCGCCCGGAATTCACCGCTTCCATCGTGCGGGCAGCAGCCACGCGTCTGGCCAGCGGGCCCCTGCCGCTGCGGCTTTACTACCACGGCAACGTGTTCCGCAATAGCCGGCGGGAGGAGGGCTCCTACAGCAGCCAGGAGTTTTTCCAGTCAGGGGTGGAGCTCATCGGCGCGGGCGGATGGCTAGCCGACGCTGAGATCTTGCTGCTTTTAGCCGATTGCGTGCGCGCTGTTGGCCTCAGCAACTGGACATTGCTGTTGGGAGATGTGAGCCTGACTGAGAGCCTGCTTAACTCTGTTACTCCCAAGGCCCAGGCGGCGGTGCGCCGTGCCATTGCCCAGCTTGACTACGTTTACCTAGAAGCGGCTCCGCTGCCAGAGGCGGCCCGCCAGATTGGCCTGCAGATTCTGGGATTGCGTGGCCAGCCAGAACAGGTTCTACCTCAGCTGGCCCAGCTTCCTGTGTCGCCGGAGCGGCTGCGAGATCTGCGGCAGTTGTGCCAGATTCTGGAAGCCCAGCAAGTGCGGGTGGTGTTGGATCTGAGCTTGCTGCAAACCTTGGCCTACTACACCGGCATTGTCTTCCAAGCAGTGGTGGGGGGAGAAATCATCGCCTTAGGCGGGCGCTACGACCGGCTCTATGCCCTCTATAGCCCACAGCAACTGGAGCAGCCAGGGATCGGCTTTACCCTCCTGCCGGATACCCTGCTGCGGCTTTTGCCCCCCACTCCCCAAGACGAGGCAACGGGGTGCAAGCGGTTGGTGGTGCCACTGGTGCCGGCAGGGATCCCGGCGGCGCTGGCCTTGGCCGCCCGCTGGCGCGAGTCAGAGGCGGTGGAGCTGGAATTGCTGGACCGCTCCCCCGAAGAAATCGAGGCCTACGCCCGCCGCTGCCGGATCCCGGAGATTGCCTGGGTGCAGGCCGATGGCAGCTACCACATCTCCCCCGTCAAATATCCAGAGCCGCCAGATCCAACTGGGCACTGTGGGCCTCGATGAACTCCCGACGCGGCCCGACGGCATCCCCCATCAGGATGGTGAAAATGCGATCGGCTTCGGCTGCGTCTTCGATGGTGATCTGCTTGAGGACGCGCGTTGCCGGGTTCATGGTGGTTTCCCAAAGCTGCTCCGGCATCATTTCCCCCAAGCCCTTGAAGCGCTGGATGGTGTACTTGGTGTTGGCCGGCAGGCTGCGCAGGACTTGCTCTTTCTCGGCCTCGTTGTAGCAGTAGCGCACGTTGTTGCGGCCCCACTCGATCTTGTAAAGCGGCGGACAGGCAATGTAGACGTAGCCCTGCTCCAAAAGCGCCTTCTGATAGCGGTAAAAGAAGGTGAGCAGCAGGGTGCGGATGTGGCTGCCGTCCACGTCGGCGTCGGTCATGAGGATGATGCGGTGGTAGCGCAGTTGGCTGGGATCGAACTCCTCGCCCTTGACCCCCAGGCCCAGCGCTGTGATCATGGCCTGAATCTCGGCGTTTTTGTAGATCTTGGCGGGATCCGCCTTCTCGATGTTGAGGATCTTGCCCCGCAAAGGCAGCACCGCCTGAAACTGGCGATCCCGTCCCTGCTTGGCGCTGCCCCCTGCCGAGTCGCCCTCCACCAAGTACACCTCCGACTCCGCCGGATCCCGGCAACTGCAGTCGGCCAGTTTCCCCGGCAGGGTGGAAGATTCCAGGGCAGACTTACGGCGCACCAGCTCCCGGGCCCGACGGGCCGCCTCGGCCGCGTTGAAGGACTGGATGGCCTTCTCGACGATCCCCCTGGCCACGTTGGGGTTGAACTCTAGGTATTCTGTGAGGGCTTCCGAGACAAGGGTCTGGACAATGCCCCGCACCTCGGTGTTGCCCAGCTTGGTTTTGGTCTGCCCCTCAAACTCAGGGTTGGGCACCTTGACTGCAAGGATGGCGGTCAGCCCCTCCCGCACATTTTCTCCCGCCAGGTTGCTGTCGGAGTCCTTGAGTTTGTTGAGCTTGCGGGCTTGGCTGTTGATGGTGAGGGTAAGGGCGGTCTTCAATCCCTCCAAGTGGGTGCCCCCCTCAGTGGTGCGGATGTTGTTGGCAAAGCCAATCAAGGTATCGGTGTAGACATCCGCGCACCACTGCAATGCCGCTTCTACCTCGACGCCATCCCGCTCCCCGCGCACATAGATAATATCGGGGTGGATGGGGGTTTTTTCGTGGTTGATGAAGGCCACATATTCCTTAATGCCGCCGGCAAATTGATAGACTTCGCGGTGAGGCGGATCCCGCCGCAGATCGCTGAAGATGATTTTCAAGCCGGCATTGAGGTAGGCCAGCTCGCGCAAGCGGGCCGCCAACAGGCTGTAGTCAAACTCCCGCTCCGGGAAGATGAGCTCATCCGGCTTAAAGCGCACCTCCGTGCCCCGCCGCTGGGCACCGGCAGGCTGCGGCTCGGACTGAAGGGATCCCACCACCGCCCCTCGCTCGAAGCGCTGGAAGTAAACCTTGCCCTCCCGCCAGACTCTGGCCTCCAACCACTCGGAGAGGGCATTCACCACCGATACCCCAACGCCGTGCAGCCCCCCGGAGACCTTGTAGCCGCCGCCGCCGAATTTGCCGCCAGCGTGCAACACAGTCATGACCGTCACCAGCGCCGACTGCCCGGTCTTGGGGTGGATGTCTACCGGGATGCCGCGGCCATTGTCCAGCACCGATACCGAGCCATCGGGGTGGAGAGTAACCTCAATTTCGTTGCAGTAGCCAGCCAGAGCTTCATCGACGGAGTTGTCCACCACCTCGTACACCAGGTGGTGCAATCCCTTCGGCCCAGTGGAGCCAATGTACATGCCAGGCCGCCTGCGCACAGCCTCCAAGCCTTCCAAAACTTGGATCTGCTCTGCACCGTAGTTCTCCGTCATTCGTAACTCCAATCCCGAAGAGAGATCCCGGCCCCCGCCGACCTAAACCCAGAGAAATTGACGCCAGAAGCCAGAGATAATCCAAATGCCAAAAACCTGCCCCCATAATAGCACAAAAGGCTAAAACGGCCACACAGCCGCTTCTGAGGGCAAACTTTGGCAGGGGATGCAGGGATGGAGATCAGTTTCTTGCCCGATCCTGGCCGAGAAAGCTCTCCACCAATCCCGGTGGCGGCTGCACCTGCAGCTCACCTTTTTCCAAATCCACAACCGGCACCAGAGCCTTCACAAAGGGGATCAACACCTGCCGCTTGTCGGGGGTGGCGATCTCCAGCACATCTTGGCCAGCGGCCCAGATGGCCGAGACATGCCCCAGCAGCCGCCCTTGATGGTAAACGGCCAGGCCGATGAGATCGGAGTAGTGGTACTCCTCCGGCTCGAGGGGCAGGCGCTGGGAAGCCGGCACCAACACCTTAGCTCCCACCCAAGCCTCTGCCGCCGTCCGATCGGGAATTCCTTCCAGCCGCACCAGGTATAGGCCCTTGGCGGGAAAAAACTGCCCCTCGATCAAAGGATGCAACAGAGGCTCCGGATCGCTATCCCGCTGCAGCCAGCGCGGCCCTGGCTCGGTAAGGCGCTCCGGAAAATCCGACCAGCACTTAACCCGCAGCCAGCCCCGCAGTCCATGAGCAGCCACCACCTGCCCCACCAGCAGCCAAGCGGTATCCCTTGAAGCTACCATAGCTGTCGCTGCTAGTCGAGCTGAGGAAAGTTCACCTCGGTCGGGAAAGCCGTGGAGCTGCCCAACTTTTGGGAAGCCCCGGAAGCGCGGGATCCCTGTTCTCCCTTGGCCACATCCACCATAGAGAGCAACCCTTGCAGGGTAGCGGGGATGGAATTGGGATCCATAAAGATCACCTTCGAGCTGGGGCTACTGCCCACCTTGAGACCCATATCGATGTAGTTTTGCGCCATCAAGTATTGCAGCGCGTTGGCTGCCTCTGGGTTTTCCTGCAAAGTGGCGGCAATGGTTTTGATGGCCTCAGCCGTGCCCTCGGCTAGGAGCAGCCGCTCGCGCTTCTCAGCTTCTGCTCGCAACAACTGCGCCTTGGCAGCCCCCGCCGCTTGGTTGATGCTGGCCTGCTGCTCCCCCTCGGATTTGAGAATGGCCGCTCGCTTCTCCCGCTCGGCAGCCATCTGCTTTTCCATCGAGTCCTGCACGGTTTTGGAGGGCTGAATATCTCGAACTTCCACGCGGGTGATCTTGATCCCCCAGGGATCGGTGGCCTCGTCCAGTTCTGTCAAAAGGCGGGCGTTGATCTCGGCGCGGGAGGAGAAGGTCTGATCTAGATCCATGCGGCCAATTTCGGCCCGCAGGGCCGTCAGCACCAAGTTCACCAAAGCCCGCTGTACATCCTCTACTGCATAGCGAGCCTTGATCATATCCGTAATGCGCCAATAGACCACCGCATCCGCCATCAAAGAAACGTTGTCGCTGGTGATGCACTGCTGCGGCGGCACGTCCAACACCTTCTCGCGAATGGTTTCCTGGAACACAATCCTGTCGATGGGAGGAAAAATGACGTGCAGCCCGGGTGTTAGCTTGCGGTGAAACCGGCCCAGACGTTCTACCAGCGCCTCATAGCCCTGGCTGATGATCTTGACGGAGTTAAACAGGTAACCGAGGAAGATCAGGGCGATTGCCGCTAAGATGCCTGGCATAAGACGTCTCTCCTGAGTGGGAGCTTTGCCTCTTATCTTAGACGATTGTTCTCTGGGCTTGTCGGCCTTGACCTCGAGGCCCCTGAAGGCGGAGACTCTTTCCGGCTTTTTCCTAAAATTTTAAGGTTTGATGTCTTGACCCATACCTCATTGACCGGTGGGGGCAACCGGAAAGACTGAAAAGCACCTAAAGGGAGTCTGTCTATGAAACTAAACAGCAAGAACCTAGAAGTTGGCTTGAACAAAACCTACGACGTCATTGTCGCCGGTGGCGGCGCAGGGGGGCTGTCGGCGACAATCTATCTGGCTCGCTATGGCTTGAGTTGTCTGGTGGTGGAAAAAGGCAAAGGCCGATCTTTTTGGATGCAGGATCTGCGCAATTATCTGGGCCTGCCGCCAAACACGCCAGGACGAGAGCTGTTGCGACAGGGAAGGGAGCACGCCCTCAGCTTGGGGGTGGACTATCTATGGGGCTATGTGGAAAATGTGAAGGATGAGGGAGACCTTTTTGCCGTCAAGGTCAAGGTGGGAAAAGTCAACAGCCTCTACCCCGTTTTTCGCAGCAAGTATTTGATCGCGGCAACAGGCATCATCGATCATCTGCCGCAATTGCCGGACATGCAAAATGTTTACGACTATGCCGGCTATTCATTGCATGTCTGTATGATTTGCGATGGCTACGAAATGCGGGATCAAAAGGCAGTTTTAATCGTCGGCTCAGAGGCTCAAATCAACACTGCCTTTGTCCTCAACTGGTTTACGCCTTATATCTCGGTGTTGACTCACGGCCTCTGCTCGGTCGGCCCTGAAATGCGCCAAAAACTGGCCGAGCACGGCTATCCCCTTTACGAATCTCCCATCCGCCGCTTTCTGGGCGAGAACCACCAGATGCGCGGTGTAGAGCTCGCGGATGGCACCTACATCGAGGCAACTACCGGCCTGGTGGCCATGGGAGCCAAGTACCACAACGACTATTTGAAAGGGATCCCCAACTTGCAGTGGCAGGGCGAAAACCTCGTGACCGACGAGTGGTGCCGCACCACCCATCCGCGGCTGTTCGCGGTAGGAGATTTGAAGCAAGGCCTCAATCAGGTGGCGATTGCGGTTGCTGACGGAGCGCTGGCGGCCACAGCCATTTGGCGGGACATCCGCCGAGCCTCCCCTGCTCGTCAATGGGAAGAGCGCCTGCGCTCTTAGTTTGGGCTCATTCCGCCCTCTTGAGGGAGCTGGGATGGCCCTTTGCCCTATGATTGTTGCGAAGCCCCGAGAAACTCCCATGCGTTCTCTGAAAGCGGCGATCTTTTTTTTGGTTTTCCTATTGGTGGGGCTGCAGTACTGCGCGGTGGAGGCCCAGTCTTTTTTTGATCTAAAGCTGACTCTAACCTCAGAATACGATCCTGTTCTCCCGATCGAGAGCGTTCGGGTTGTGCGCGGCAGCCCTCCCCAAGACCTGCTGGTTTACCTATCGGCTCCTTCTGCTGCCTGGGTTTACCAAGAGCGGGTAAATGGGCATTACTTGATCGATATTCCCTATGCGGTGATTACGCCCTCGACCGCTGTTGAGGTTCCTAGGGAGCTGCCCTACCGGCTGAGCTGGGGCAACCGAGACGAACAGACTGGGCGCCTGCTGATCACCCCTGCACCTGCCCAGGTAGAGGTCTTTTTGCAGCATGGCTGGACAGCGGATCCCACTTTGCTCGATCCGCTGGAAAATAGCCGGCCTTTGCAACTGCCTTTGGAAGAGGCGCTCGGGCCTTTGTTGGAAGTGCCACCTCGCTCTGCCTTTCTCACCATTGACGATGGACCTTGGCCGCAGTCCACCCCTCGCCTTTTAGAGGTTTTGGATCAGCTACAGATTCCGGCCACCTTCTTTCTCATCGGCAATCACGTTTCTCGCTTTCCAGAGTTGGCCAAAGCCATTCAAACCCACGACCACACTATAGCCAACCACACGTTTACTCACGACTATCGACGCCTCTATAGCAGCGACGAGATATTCTATGCCGAGGTGGATCAGACAACCCAACTGCTCAAGACGTTGGGCTTGGATCCCCAACTGGTGGTTCGCCCACCGGGCGGTTTTCGCTTAGACTCTGCTTTGCGTCGCGCTTTGGAACAGGCAGGGTATCAGGTTCTCTACTGGAACCTTAGTCCTGAGGATGCCTATGCCGGCCAAACAGTAGACCAGCTTTTGCAGCGGGTTCGATCCCAGTTGTCGGTGATGAAAGCCTCTGAACAACCCCTGGTTTTGCTGCTGCACGACCGCTGGCCCCATACTGCAGAAGCTTTGCCGGAGATCGTTGCTGCCGTTGAAGAGGCGGGCTATCGCTTTTTGCCCTGGCCCACTTCTAGAGATTCTGCTTGAGGGAACTGCCAACTGTCTCTTAAGCAAAACCGGGCAATCTCTTAAAATCTTAGGGTCGAGGAGTGGGGAAGTATGCGAAAGCCCTTGGATTTCTGGGGTCGGATAAGTTGGGGAGCAGCCTTGGCTCTGGCGCTACCCCTTGCTGTTAACTCTGCCCACCCCCAGCCGCTGCTTCCGCTGTTGCCGGCTGTTTCTGAGGGAGGCACCGCGCGCGAGGGAGTAGTTGCCCTCTTTCGTCAATCCATCTGGTGGGAGTTCATCCGCGGCAATCGCGGCCAAAACCTGCGCCTGTTTGCGGCCAGCCTCACCGCTTCCGATCGGCAGGATGTGGTGGCCGTGTTTGAAATCCAGCGGCAGCCGACAGTGGAGCCGGTGGTGCGCGTTCTCAGCTTCGCCCATCAGGGAGGATACGATTTTCGCCTGCTCCATGCGGCTGAGCCGATCCCCGGACGGCTGGTGGAGGCGCACCTGCGCACCGACATTACCTCCAGCGCCCAGCCCAAGCTGGTACTGCTCACCGAGCGAGGGGGAATCAGCCTGCTGCGGTCTGTCTTGATCTTGGAACACCAGCCGGAGGGGTTTGTGCCGCTGCTGAGCGTAACCGATTTAAGCAATGCCAGCTTGCGGGTCAGCTCCCAAGGGCTCCTGGTCATCTCCAGCATGCCGGGATCCAACCGCGACTCGCGCGCCACCCTCTACCAGTGGGAGGGAGATGGCTTTGTCCGCCGCGATCTGTAACATCCCAAGTCTTCCGATTGGCGACGAGACAATAGACCGCTGGGATTCGTTCCAAATTGCCACAAAGCAGTCCCTTGCAACTCCCCTCTCCCACTGGGAGAGGGGTCGGGGGTGAGGGGAGACTCCCACTGGGAGAGGGGTCGGGGCTGCGGGAAATGTCTCTAGTCTATTGAGGAGGGCCAGAGAGCTGTTGAGCCTGCCAGCAGGCGCCTAGGCTGGGCGCTTGGCCCACCTGCCAGAGAAACAGGCTTTCGGCTCCCAGGGGATGCAGGCTCCAGGGATCCAGGCCAGGCCCAAACCAGCCGTAGGGA
Source organism: Synechococcus sp. WC101 (assembly GCF_047461555.1). Lineage (NCBI taxonomy): Bacteria > Bacillati > Cyanobacteriota > Cyanophyceae > Synechococcales > Synechococcaceae > Synechococcus > Synechococcus sp. WC101. The sequence goes on along the minus strand of NZ_JANSHG010000005.1, from coordinate 16,703 downwards.
TCGACGGGGGCGGGTTGGCCGGAGTTGGTTGGGTTGAGACGGCGCACCTCGAAATGGAGATGGGGCCCGCTGGCACAGCCGCTGTCGCCCGACAGGCCGATCACCTCCCCGGCGGCTACCCTCTGTCCCTCCTGCACCTGGATTTGGCTGAGGTGGGCGTAGAGGGTTTCCAAGCCAGCTGGCTCGTGCAGAATGCGCACCCGCAACCCCCTGACCGGGCGACCCAAGGCAGGGCAGAAAAACGCTGGCTCCGGACGCGCTACGGTAACCCGTCCTGGGGCGGCGGCCAGGATGGAGGTGCCCACCGGCATGGCCCAGTCATAGCCGGCATGGCCATCGCTTTTGCCGCAGGGGTGCAGCGGGCCAGGGATCCAGACTTGGCCTTGCCCACTGACAAACCGTCCGTTGCCATCCTCCTCCCCCAAGGGCAAGTCGTGGTCGAAGAGGTTGGTGACGGGAAATTCCCCGACAAAGGGCTTGTGCAAAAACGGCCACTGGGGCGGCGGCGGATCCCCATTAGAAGAGCGATGGCTCTCCAGCGCCAACCGATAGTGCTCCAGATCCTGACGCTGGGCGGGATCTGGGGACCGCTGCAGCAGAAGATCCACCAGGCGCAAGGCCTGAGCCCAGTCCCGGCGCTCCACAGCCCGCCTCAACTGAGCGTACACTCCCCTCAGGGATCCCTCTGACCAAGAGGAGCTCTGCGGAAAACCAGGCAGGATGTTTACGAATTGATACAATAGGCAGCAAAATATCAGCAGGCCTACCCTGGTCAGGCCAGGCAGTTTGCTTTGGCCATCCGCTTTTCTCCTCAGCCGCTGCTCAAGCGGTGGGGTAGCGAGGCGGCTCTGATCAACCACCCTACGGGAGCTTCTCATGCGTTGGCTGTTCTCCTCGTTATCCTCTGGTGTCCTTGTTAGCCTGCCTTTCCGGTTTTCTGATAGGCGAGGTGTTCTCCTTGGGTTTGGGTCAATCTGGCAGCGGTTGGAGGCTTTGGCGCTGGGCTTGCACATTCTCTCCTTGCTCTTCGGGCTGGTGGGCCTACTGTGGGTAGTACCGCATCCCGAGTGGGTGGCCAGTTTACCCCCCATTGGTCTGCAGGCCTTCTCTTGGAGCATGGGCAATGGCGGCGTGGCCTACATGGTGTCTGGAGCGCTGGCGGCGGCTTTGATGGGATCCCGGCTGTTGGGGGTGCGGCGCCTGTTGATGTTTTTGATCCCGGCGGTGGGCATTTCCTTGGCCAGCGAGCTGCTGGGCACCAGCACCGGGATCCCTTTTGGCGACTACGGCTACCTGAGCGGGCTGGGCTACAAGATCGCCGGACTGGTTCCCTTCACGATCCCTTTGTCTTGGTTTTACGTGGGGCTGTCGTCCTACCTGTTGGCGCGGGTGGCGTTGCAAGCGGGGCGCCATTGGCTGATCCACTGCGAGGCCATCCTGTTGGGGGCGCTGCTGCTCACCGCCTGGGACTTCGTGCTGGATCCGGCCATGACCCGCGGCCTGATCCCCTTTTGGACGTGGTTCCAGCCGGGGCCCTTTTTCGGCATGCCGCTGCAAAACTTCGGCGGTTGGATGCTCACCGGAGCTGCCTTTATGACCGCGGCCAACCTCCTTTGGGGGAAAGATCAGCCGGTCTTGAACCGCCGCCAGTTGCTGGGGCCGCTGCTGCTCTATGTAGCCAATTTTGCCTTTGCCCTGCTGATGAGCGTAGGATCCGGCATTGTCGCGCCAGCAGGGCTGGGGCTCTTGCTGGGATTGGGGCCAGCTGTGGGGTTGTGGTGGAGCGCTCCGCCGGATCCTGAGGCTCCCTCGCAGCCTGAGTTGGCCGCGCAAGAAGCTGGGGATCGCCAGTGGGCGGGGGCGAAGTAGGTCGCCTAGGGTCTCGGCGCCGTTTTTTTCGGGCTGCCCTGCCACAGGCCAACCAACAAGCAGGCCACCCCCACGTTGATGGCCACGTCCGCCACGTTAAAGACGGGGAAGCCAATCCAGACGAAGTTGAAAAAATCCACCACATAGCCGTTGAGAAAGCGGTCGATGCCGTTCCCCATCGCTCCTGCCCAGACCAAGCCGTAGCCCACCTGTTCCCAACGGCCCAGGCTGCTGCCGCGAATCGCCAGCAGCGCCAGCGCCACCGCTACCCCCAGCGAGACCCACTTGAGGAACTCTGCCGAATCGGCAAATAGGCTCCAAGCGGCGCCGGTATTTTCCACATAGGTAAGGTGAAACACCCCTGGCCACAGCTCGATTTCCGGCCCCGGCAGCAGCCGCTCCACCGCCCAGCGCTTGCTCGCCTGATCCAGGAGCAACCCCAGGATCCCGGCCAGCCAAAAGCCCGTGTTTTTCATGCTTTTTCACCTCACTACGTCCACCGGCAAGAGCGCTCAGAGGAGCACTTTTCCCATCCTGACATCCTCTCTTCTTTTGTGAGCGGCAAACCGCAGGAGCAAGGTTGGGGAGGGTGGAATAGAAAGCCAGGGAGCCTCAGGCCAGCAATTGTCTGCCTGGAGGGCAAAACAAAGAAAAGCGTCCGGCTAGCTGAGCCGGACGGGGATCCTACAGTCTAGAGGAGAGGAAAAGAGCAGCTACCGCCCCCGCTGCTCCAGGGATCGGCGCAACTCGCTGGCCATCTGTATAAACTCTTGCGGATTGCCCGCCTTGCCGTAGGAGGAGCGATCTTGAACCTTTTTGCCGCTACCTTGGCGGGTGCGGGTGTTGATCAGAGAGCTGGCCATTTCCAGAAACTTGGCAGGGTTCCCTTCGCTGCTGCCCCGCATCACAAAGGTTCGTCCGGCACGAGTCACTGCCATAGCTACCTTGATTCTCAGAAACGAAATGCTTGTTCACATCTTCCCACAAGGATCCCAAACCCGCCAGGCCCAGCGCCCTATTGGAGATAGCCGTGGCTTCTCAGGCTTTGCATCACCAAGTCGATACATTCAGAGATGCTTTGCTCGGCGGTTTTGCAGACCACCTCTGGATATTCTGGCGGCTCGTAGGGGTCGTCGATGCCGGTGAAGTGCCGGATGAGGCCTGCCCGCGCTTTGCGGTAGAGGCCTTTCACATCGCGCTGTTCACAAACTTCCAGGGGGGCGTCCACAAAGACTTCGATGAAGTTGCCGATCTGCTGCCGCACCTCCTGCCGGGTGGCGCGATAGGGGGAGATGGCCGACACCAGCACGATCACCCCGTGGCGGGTCAGCATCTCTGCCACAAAGCCGATGCGACGAACGTTCTCATCCCGATCCGCCCTGCTGAAGCTCAGTTCCTTGCTGAGGTGTTGCCGCACCAGGTCTCCATCGAGCACTTCCACCGGCAACCCCAAAGCCTGTAACTGCTGGGCGACACCGCAGCTCAGGGTGGTTTTGCCCGCGCCGCTGAGCCCCGTAAACCAGACCGTTACCCCCCGCCGCCCCATGGGTGTAGATCCCTTCTCCTTGGGCTTTGCCAGAATATCATCCCCCGCCCAGAGTGATACACTCGAGACATTGTCCATTCTCCCTCTGCCATGCCGCCGCTAAGCGCTTCTCTTGTCGACTTGGGCTCCGGGACAACCGCCGAGCTGTTCGACCGGCATGTGATGTCCACCTACGCTCGCTATCCTTTGACCCTGGTGCGGGGGGAAGGCTGCCGGGTTTGGGACGAAGAAGGGCGCGAGTACCTGGATTTTGTGGCTGGCATTGCCACCTGCACGCTGGGCCATGCCCACCCCGCTTGGATCCAGGCGCTGACTCAGCAAGCGCAACAGTTGCACCATGTTTCCAACCTCTACTACAACCGGCCCCAGGCGCAACTGGCCCAATGGCTGACCCAGCACTCCTGTGCCGATAAGGTTTTTTTCTGCAACTCAGGGGCAGAGGCCAACGAAGGCGCCATCAAGCTGGCCCGCAAATATGCCCATACGGTGCGCGGGATCCAAGATCCGGTGATCCTCACCGCCCAGGCTAGCTTTCATGGACGCACCCTGGCTGCCCTCACCGCTACCGGCCAGCCGAAATACCAAAAAGACTTTGCCCCGCTGGTGCCCGGCTTCGACTACGTTCCCTACAACGATATCGAGGGTACGGCGGCAGTGCTGGAGCGTTGGGGCGAGCGGGTGTGTGCCGTGCTGCTGGAGCCGCTGCAGGGAGAAGGAGGGGTTGTGCCCGGGGATCCCGCCTACTTTCAGTGGCTGCGCCGGGTCTGTAGCGAGCGGGGCATCTTGCTGATGTTGGACGAGGTACAGGTGGGGCTGGGCCGCACCGGCAGGCTCTGGGGCTACTGCAACCTGGGGATAGAGCCGGATGTGTTTACCCTGGCCAAGGGCCTGGCGGGCGGGATCCCAATTGGCGCCCTCCTGGCCAAAGACTTTTGCGCCGTGTTCCAGCCGGGGGATCACGCCAGCACCTTCGGCGGCAACCCCCTGGCCTGTGCGGTTGGCCTGGCGGTCTGCCACACCCTGATGGTCGAGAGCCTGGTTTGGAATGCCCAGCAGACAGGAGCCCATCTGCGCCAGGGTCTATCTCGCTTGGCCAAGCAGTTCCCGCAGCTTGTGCAGGAGGTGCGCGGCTGGGGCCTGATCCAGGGCCTGGTGATGCGGATCCCGGCGGCTGAGGTGGTCAGGGCGGCCCTGGAGCGAGGGCTGTTGCTGGTGCCGGCGGGATCCCAGGTGGTGCGCTTGGTGCCCCCCTTGATCGTCACGCCTGCGGAAATTGACGAGGCGCTGGCGCGGCTGGAATCGGCTCTGCAGAGCTTGGCCCTTGGCAATAGCGGGACGGAGTCCTAGCCCTGGCAGACCTGCTGCAAAAAGGCTTGCAGCCGCTGGCGGGCCTCCTGGGGCAGGGGATCCCCGGCCTGCTCCAGCAGCGGCAGCACCTCCTCGGCGTAGGCCGGGACAAAGCCGGCAGCCGGCCAGAGCAAATCCGAGGTGGATCGCAGGTTCCAAACTTGGGATCCCTGCTTGAGCAACAGGGGTCGCACCCAAAGCAGAGCTGGGGATCCCGCCTCAAGATTGTGAAGAGAAACCTGAATCAGCTCCACGTAGAGGGTGGCCTGCGACCCCGGCAAGGCTAGGATGGGGCGGGGTGAGGTGAGGACACTCCCTACTTCCGTCCTCCCAGCAGGCAGAGGACGTCCCCTAATGGGGAGATCCTCACCAGAGCCACATTGAGCGGGCAGACAGGGCCACAGGGTCATGGAACGGCTGGCTTCCGCTTAGGAAAGTTGAGACCAACTACACCTGATCTTAAGGGATGCCTTCTCAGGTTCTGCGAGGGGATCCCAGATTGCCCATGGTGCTAGTCTTGCAGGCAAGACTCCTCCAAATTCCTGGAAACCGGATCCCGCCATGATGCACACCTTTATCCCGCCCCACCGTTTCTTTCCCTACCTGACCTGGACGGAGATCCAGGCCATGCCCGACAAAGAGAACGTAGTCATCATCCAGCCGGTGGCCTCAATCGAGCAGCACGGTCCCCATTTGCCCCTGGTGGTAGATGCCTGCATCGGCACGGCAATCATCGGGCGGGCCATGGAAAAACTAGAGCCGGAGATCCCGGCCTATGTCCTGCCCACCCAGTGCTACGGCAAGGCCAACGAGCACTGGCATTTCCCCGGCACCATCACCCTCTCGGCGCAAACCCTGATGGCGGTGTTGACCGAAGTGGCCGAAAGCATTTACCGGGCTGGGTTTCGCAAGCTGGTGTTCCTCAACTCCCACGGCGGCCAGCCCGAGGTGCTGCAGATTGTGGCCCGCGACCTGCACCAGAAGTACGAAGATTTCCTGCTCTTCCCGGTGTCCGTCTGGCGCGTTCCCCACCAAGGCCAGGAGCTGATGACCGCAAAAGAGCAGGAATTGGGCATTCACGCCGGAGACGGCGAGACCAGCATGTTGATGTACCTGTTGCCCGAGACGGTGCGCACCGACCGCTTGGTCTGCGAGTACCCCTCGGATCTGCCGCAAGATAGCTTGCTCAGCCTGGAAGGGCGGATCTCGTTTGCCTGGACAACCCGCGACCTCAGCCGGAGCGGCGTCCTGGGGGATGCCACCGCCGCCACGCCCGAAAAAGGCAAGCTCCTGGTCGAGTCGATGGCCGACGGCTGGGTGCAGCTGATCCGAGATCTGCACAAGTTCCAACAGCCCCAGGCCTGGCGCAAAGCCCCGCTGTCGGTCTAGGGATCCCGGCAGGTTTCCTGACCTTTTGAGGCTTCTGGCCGGCCCTAGCCTGCTTCTCTGGAGCGGGAGGAGCGACTTCTCGAGGGCTGATGATAGGCTTGAGGGAAACCCCCTGAGGGAAGAGCGATGGTTCTTGCCTCAAAGCCAGCCACCCCCCCTGTCCTTGAGCGGCACGACGCCACTTGGCAGGACTATGTGGCCATTCGCAGCCATCCTGACCTGGAGTGGCAAAAACTCTCCTTTCATCGGGGTTGGTTGTGGGTCAACATGGGCAAAGAAGGGCCAGAGCACGCCTCCGTCAGCGATTTGATGACGGCCATTTTTTTCGCCTGGGCCTTTTTGCACCCGGATGTGCCGCTGCAGTCCTATGGTCGCTGTCTGATTGAGTACCCAGAAACCCACGCCTGCGCCCCTGACCTAGTGCTCTACAAAGGGGAGAACATCCCCAAATACCAAGCCGGCGAGCCGCGGCGGATTGATTTGCGTTTCCAAAGACCTCCCGACCTGGTGGGCGAAATTGCCGACACCACCCTGGCTCTTGACCTGGACGAGCAAAAGCAGCTCTACGCCAGCCTGGGCATTCCTGAGTACTGGGTCATCGATGTCAAGGGGCGGCGTGTTTTTGCCTTTGCCCTGGCCAAGGACAGGCGCTATCGGGCCATTGCCCAGTCACAGGTGCTGGCGGGCCTGCAGATAGCCCTGCTTGAACAGGCTCTGGAACGCCTGGCCAGCCAGACCAACACTGCTGCCGCCAACTGGCTCCTCCAACAGCTCCAACGCCAGGCTTAAGATTCCCAGCTTCAGGATGGACTATGACTGTAATCTCTCTCAAGACCTCGACTTCCCCCATCCTCGAGCGGCACGACGCCACTTGGCAGGACTATGTGGCCATTCGCAGCCATCCTGACCTGGAGTGGCAAAAACTCTCCTTTCATCGGGGTTGGTTGTGGGTCAACATGGGCAAAGAAGGGCCAGAGCACGCCTCCGTCAGCGATTTGATGACGGCCATTTTTTTCGCCTGGGCCTTTTTGCACCCGGATGTGCCGCTGCAGTCCTATGGTCGCTGTCTGATTGAGTACCCAGAAACCCACGCCTGCGCCCCTGACCTAGTGCTCTACAAAGGGGAGAACATCCCCAAATACCAAGCCGGCGAGCCGCGGCGGATTGATTTGCGTTTCCAAAGACCTCCCGACCTGGTGGGCGAAATTGCCGACACCACCCTGGCTCTTGACCTAGACGAGCAAAAGCAGCTCTACGCCAGCCTGGGCATTCCTGAGTACTGGGTCATCGATGTCAAGGGGCGGCGCGTTTTTGCCTTTGCCCTGGCCAAGGACAGGCGCTATCGGGCCATTGCCCAGTCAGAGGTGCTGGCGGGCCTGCAGATAGCTCTGCTTGAGCAGGCGCTGGAACGCCTGGCCAGCGAGACCAACACCGCCGCCGCCAACTGGCTCCTCCAACAGCTCCAACGCCAGGCTTAAAGCCGTCAGGGCGTTTGGGCCAGCTTGATGATGAGATGGCGGTTTTTGTCCACCGCGATCCAGCCCTGCTGGCGGAAACGGTTCAAAAGACGGGTGATGGTGACGCGGGTAGTGCCGATGGCATTGGCCAAGTCTTGGTGGGTGAGGCGCACCTGCAGGCGCACCCCCGTCGCCATTGGGGATCCCAACTCCACCGCCAATAGGGAGAGCAACTGGCGCAGCCGATCCTCCACCCGCCGCCGCCCGGCCAAGGCCAGCAGCGCTTCGGTTTGGCGCAACCGCCGCACCAACTGCTTGAGCAGCCCCTGGCTCAGGGTTGCTGAGGCTTCCACCTCGGCTGCCGACAGCCGCAACACGTCAACCGCCGTCAACGCCTTGGCTTGGTAGGGATCCAACATTGTCAGCGGGGATCCCAGGGGCATGGAGGGGCCAGCAAATCCCAACAGCGCCTCGCCGCCATTGGGATAGAGGGTAGTCAATTGCACCACACCCCGACAGACGATCACCCACTCCTCGGGAAACAAAGGGATGACCTGGCCGGGACTGTAGGGAGATAAACTGCGGCCTCGGTAGAGGTCTTCTAGCAATTGCCGCTCCCGTGTAGGCAGGCCGGCAGCAAAATGGCCGGGCATCGTTTCAGGCATAGGCTAGCTCCGCTAGGGCAAACTGGGCACACTGGTCGTTGGGCTTTCCCCTACCAATAACAGCATGGGGTTGGCTTCGCGGCTGAGTTGGGGTAGAGGACAAGTGTTCCCGACAACACCTTACCGCTTGCCTCTTCGACGGAAGTAAAGGAGAGGTTATGCCCAGGTTAAGTCTCGCCACGCAGAGGGGCAGAACCGAGAGCAACCGCGATCCGGTAGGATAGAAGTGCCAAGCTCAACCCTTCAGGAGACCTGCTGTGACGCTGATGGTTCGCGTGATCACCCCCGACCGCACGGTTTGGGATGCCCCCGCCGAGGAAGTGATCCTCCCGGCTACCTCAGGTCAGTTGGGCATCCTCACCAACCACGCCCCTCTCTTGACGGCCATCGGCAACGGCGTGATGCGGGTCAAGGCCGGTGGCAAGTGGTCGGCCATTGCCGTGATGGGCGGGTTTGCGGAAGTGGAAAATAACGAGGTAACCGTTCTGGTCAACCGCGCCGAGCGGGGAGAAAAAGTGGATAAGGCCGCAGCTCAGGCCCTCTTGGACAAAGCGAGCCAAGTTTTGAACACCAGCAGCGACAAGCAAGAGCGCCTGCAGGCCAAGTTGGATCAACAGCGGGCTAGGGCCTTGATCCAAGCCGCCGAGATGGGCCACAAAAGCTGAGGGATCCCCGCTTTTCTTGGCAGGGGATCCGGCTGCGGGGCTGGCTTTGTTAAGCTGAAGCTCTTGGGGAGCTGGTGGTGCTATGTTCAGTCCTGCAGTTGCCGATGGCGCATTGGGCAGCTTGAGAATTAGCCAGGTGGCGGCGGCGGCGGGGTTGCCGGTGCGCACGGTGCGCTACTACGAGTCGCTGGGCCTGCTGAAGCCAACGGTGCAGCGGTCGGAGTCCAGCTATCGCCTCTTCCATCCGGCAGTGCTGGGGCGGCTGGCTTTCATTCGCCGCTGCCAAAGCCTGGGCCTGAGCTTGGAGGAAATTCGCCAGATCCTGCAGTTGTACGACCGGGGGGAGCAGCCCTGCCCAGAAATCCGCCAACACCTGCAGGAGAAGCTGTGGCAAATCGAAGAGCGCATGGCCGAATTGCAAACTCTAAAAGGCCAAATTGAAAGCCTCCTTTCCGATTGGCGGATCCCAGCGGAACCGACGGCCCAGGAGGACGTGATCTGCCCGATTTTGCAAAAGCCAGAGGCCGGCGGTGACAAGGTTGGCAGACGCTACTCGACGGTTACCGACTTGGCCAGGTTGCGGGGCTGATCCACATCGGCCCCGCGGCGCAGCGCCATGGCGTAGGCAAACAGCTGCAGGGGGATGACGTTCAAAACCGCCGACAGCAGAGGTGTGGTGCTGGGCACCTCGATGACGTGGTCGGCTTTTTCCCGGACCTGGGTATCTTCCGGATTGATCAGGGCAATGACTCGCCCGCCCCGCGCCCGCACCTGCTCGATGTTGGAGAGCATTTTTTCGTAGACGGGATCGCGGGTGGCAATACACACCACCGGCATGCGCTCGTCGATGAGGGCAATGGGGCCATGCTTCATCTCCCCTGCTGGGTAGCCCTCGGCGTGGATGTAGCTGACCTCTTTCATTTTTAAGGCCCCCTCCAGGGCTATGGGGGCGTTGACCCAGCGGCCCAGGTAGAGCATGTCGGTGACGTGGTGGTACTGCTCCGCCAACTGCTCGTAGAGGGCGGCGTCTTTCAACAACAGGCTGATCTTGCCCGGCAGCTCGATTAAAGCTTGCAGGTGGGATCGGATCTGGGCCGGGCTGAGGATCCCTTTGGCCTGGGCCAGTTGCAGGGCCAGCAGGTATCCTGCCACCAGCATGCCGGTAAACACCTTGGTGGAGGCGACGGCGATCTCCGGCCCGGCGTGGATGTAGATAACCCCCGCATCCGCCAGACGAGTGGCCTGGGATCCGATGGCGTTGACGATGGCCAGGGTGGGGATCCCCTGAGTGCGGGCCTCGCTCATGGCCGCCAGCGTATCCACCGTCTCACCGGACTGGGTGAGGGCCACCAGCAGGCTGTGGGGGCGCAGCACCGGCTGGCGGTAGCGAAACTCGGAAGCATAGTCCACCTGCACCGGGATGCGGGCCAGGCTCTCGATGAAATACTTGAGCACCAGGCAGGCGTGCCAGGCGGTGCCGCAGGCCACGGCGTGGATCTGCTCTATCTGGGCCAGTTGCGCTTCTGTTAGCGCCAGCCCCTCCAGCGTCACCCGCCCCCCTTCCAGATCCACCCGCCCCCGCAGCGTATCGGTGGTGGTGCGCGGCTGCTCGTAGATCTCCTTTTGCATGAAGTGCTTGTAGCCCCCCTTGGCCGCCGAGACGGGATCCCAGGCTACGGTGATGGGAGTCTTGCGCAGCTCTTCGCCGGTAATGCGCAGGTAGCGCACGCTGGAGTCGGTGAGGATGGCCATCTCCCCATCTTCCAGAAACACCACCCTGCGGGTGTGGCGGACGATGGCGGGCAGATCCGAGGCCACAAAATTTTCCCCTTCCCCTTCGCCAATCACCACAGCCCCGGCATTGCCCAGGCGGGCGGCAATCAGACGATCCGGCGCCTCCCGATCCAAGGCCACCACGGCATTGCCTCCCCGCAGTTGTCCCATGACTTTGGCAAAAGCTGCCTCAAAGCAGCCCAGCTCCTCCGTGTACAGGCCCAGCAGGTGGGCGATCACCTCGGTATCGGTTTGGGAGCGAAAAGGGATCCCGCACTGCAGCAGGTGCTCCTTCAGCTCCAGGTAGTTCTCCACAATGCCGTTTTGGATGACCACGATGCGCCCGCGCGCGTCGCAGTGGGGGTGGGCATTTTCTTCGCTGATACCGCCGTGGGTGGCCCAGCGGGTGTGGCCAATCCCCACCTTGGCCGTGGGCATGTTGGCCGTGAGCTTCACCAGCAGGTTGTGCAGCTTGCCGGTGGCCCGCACGATCCTCAAGCCTTCTTCTGGATCCACGGTGGCAATGCCTGCGGAGTCATAGCCGCGATACTCCAAGGTGCGTAGGCCCTCCACCAGAATGGGGGCAGCCCACTGAAAGCCCACATAGCCGACAATGCCACACATTCCTCACACCTCAACCCTGGTCAACGGCGCGGCGTCCTATACCCGCAAAGCCTACCCCAGCTTCGGGATCCCTTCAATGGCTTTTGCCGCTGCTAGGGGAGCGGATCTCGGCAGGGATCTTGGCTTCCTCTTGGGGAACCGGCTGCTGCCCCATAGGGGCGAGGGTAAAAGAAACGGGCGCGACTTGGACGGCAGCGGGCTGAATCCCGTTCTTGGAAGGGGCGCTGGAAACCAAGTTGCTCAGCCCCAATACCAGCTCTCGCAGGGCGCGGCGAAACTGGGGATCCCCGGTAAGCTCGTCGATGTCAGCCGTGATCTTTTGCACGTTCTGAAAGGAGATGCGGGCGGAGTCCAGGGTTTGGCGCAAGGTTGCTAGGGTGCCCGGGTCGCTTAGGGCAGCCGCAAGCTGCCGCAGATCCTCAGTGGCCTTGGCCGCGTTCTCCGCCGTTACTCGTGCCCCTACTAGGATCTGGCGCACCTCCTCCTGCAGTTGCGGATCGGTAAGCAGCGGGCGAACCGCGCTCGACATCGCCTCCAGATCGGCGCTCACCTGCTGGATATTCTCTAGGGCGGCCTGGAGCGAGGCGCGATTTTCTAGAAGCAGGGCCGTGAACTGGTCGGCAGCCTCCTGGAGACTTGCGGCAGTTTGGCTCACTGCTCTAGCCGCCTCGGTGAATTGCAACAAGTCCAGATCTTCCGTGCGCAGGGCTGCCACCCGCTCTTCCAGGGTTTCCGAGAGGTTGGCCACGCTGTCGGCAACGCGGGTGATCCCTTCTAGGGTGGCGTTAAGGGTGCTAAAAACCTCATCATCGTCAACCCGTGCAAGCAACCGCTCCAGGCGAATCAGCAACTGGCCAAAATCCACCCCCGGTGTGCCCTCCACCACATCGCCATCGCAGATGATTTGGCTGCGGTCGCAATCGGCAGCTAGGGGGGATCCCACTGCCCCCTCGACACTCCCCCTAGGCAAGATGTCCACCACCGTCTCCCCCACCAACCCTGTTTGCTGGGTAATAAACAGAGCATCGCGAGGGATGATCAAGGGCTGGTCGATGGCCACCTGGACCTCCACCTGAGCTGCCTGAGGCACGATGCGCTCCACCCGGCCCACAGCTACCCCCCGCAGCCGCACGCTAGAGCCCTCCGCCAGGCCGGCCACGCCGGGATAGGTAACGGTAAACCGAAAGCCGCGGCTGCCGAAGCGCAAGTTGTAGATCCACAAAAACAGCCCGGCAAAGCCCAGTGCCCCCGCCAAGATCAACAGGCCCACCGCCCCTTCTCGGATTGCTCGCGAACGCATCACACCTGCCCTGCCACTTGAATTGGCCCTTCTACACTACCGCTGAAGAATTGCCGCACAAAGGGGTTGTCGCTCGTCTCAATCTCTTGCACGGATCCCTCCCACTGCACCCGCCCCTGGGCCAAGAGCACAATCCGGTCGGTGGCGCGGTAGATGGTGCTGTGCTGGTGGGTCACCACAATGTAGCTCTCGCAAGCTTTTTTCACGCGCTGCAGATCCCGGATGAGGTCTTCGATTACGGTGGAAGCAATGGGATCCAGGCCCGCCGTGGGTTCGTCGTAAAGCAGCAGTTGCGGCTCGTCTTGGGGCAGAGAGGGATCCTCTATGATGGCGCGGGCAAAGCTAGCCCGTTTGCGCATCCCCCCAGAGAGCTCTTCCGGCAGGCTGTTCTCCTTGCCCGCCAGCCCCACCGCCTCCAGCTTGGCCGCCACCAGCTCCCGAATGCGTGCCCGCGGCAGCCGCGAGTGCTCGTAGAGCAAAAAACCGACGTTTTCCTCCACCGTTAGGGAGTCGAACAGGGCCGCTTGCTGAAATACCATGCCCAGCCGCAAGGGGGGAGTGCGGTGGCCGGCCTGAATCTCTGGCAGGGGGATGCCGCACCAGAGCACTTCACCGGCGTCGGGCTCCGTTAGGCCAGCGATGATGCGCAACAGGGTCGATTTGCCAGTGCCGGAAGGCCCCACCAGTCCTAGGGCATCGCCCCGGTACACTTTGAGGTCAATCCGATCCAGCACCACCGTAGCCCCAAAGCGCTTAGAGACCTGCCGCAGCTCTACCAGAGGGATCGGATCGTTTACCTTGGCTGGAGAGGAAAGGGGCTGAGGTTGACCATTCTCTACCCCTGCTGGCGGCTTCTGCTGGCTGTCCCTGCTTGTGGCAGTGGCTTGCTGGCAGCACTTTGCCCACCACTTCTGGCAAAACTGCGGAATCAGGATACCTTCCTCCGGTGGCTTGCCTCCACTACTAGTCTACAAGGCCCTCCCGTTGCCCGAACAACCTGCCGGCGTTCACCGGCCCCAGGGATCCGAAATTCCTCCCTGGGCTCCCTTAGTCCAGCTCAGCGGCAGACTCAACCTCAGCAAGAGCGGCTAAGCCGGCAGGGATCCCTTCCGTCGAACTGGGCAGAGTCGAATCTGGCTGGGCCACGGCTGGAGGAGAAGGACTGCGGCGCTGCGAAAAGCCCCAGACAAACAAAGGCAGCACAGCCAGCACCATCCCCCATTCCGGGAGCTCAATTTGGGGGAAAAACACCTCCAGCAGCATGAGGCTTCCCACCAGGGCGATGATGGCAAAGGCAGCATCTTCCAGGCGGGAAAACTCATCCAGCCAGCGCAAGAACAAAGAGGCCATGTAGCGCATCAGGGTGATGCCGAGAATGCCGCCGAGGATGATCACCCAAGCCTTGCGGGAGACGCCCACCGAAGCGGCGATGCTGTCGAAAGAAAAGACTAGATCCGTCAGCTCTACCATCACCAGAGTTTGCCAAAAATTGGCCTGGCGAGTGATGTCTTGCTCGGGTCCTTCTTCTTCCCCGCGAAAATGCTGCCAGGCCAGCCAGAGCAAGTAACAGGCCCCAAGAAACTGAGCGGGCGGATACTCCACCAGCCAAACCGCTGCAAACACAATGGCGATGCGAAAACCATAGGCGCCAATGATGCCCCAGCGCAAAGCCCGGTTCTGTTGCTGGGGGGTGGGCAAATGCTTGACCAAAGCAGCTAGGGCGACGGCGTTATCAGCAGAGAGGGCTGCTTCCAAAAACACCAGAGCCACCACCAAAAAGAGATCCGTCCAAGTGAAGGACTGAACGATCCCCTGAACAAGAGCCACAGCGGTATTTATTGCCTCGATGGACATAGCAGCAAGCTTCATGTACCCCGGCTAAAAAATCGTTCGTTCAGTGCAGCCAACCCCAGACTGCTATCCTATAATCGACAACTCCTTTCATTTGCTTTCATTTTTATGGTCGTTTTTATGGTCGTTAGGGAGCGCCCCAAGAATGATACCTGAGGAAAGAACCCACCCCTCAATTCTTGGAAACAACCTCCCAGCGGAGACAGCCAAAATCCCGGCCTAGCCATGGCCTGAGTATAGCCTGTCTGGCTTAGGATTGTTTTACATTTCTTAACCTTCTCCCTCTCCAGGGGATGCAGGCGAGGGCAATCGCGACGCCAGCCGCTGGCCACAGCGCAGGATCTGGCCGGCCAGAATCGCAGCCCCAAAGCCGTTGTCGATGTTCACTACCCCCACCCCAGGAGCACAGGAGTTGAGCATGGTCAGCAGGGCAGCCAAGCCCTGGAAGCTGGCCCCGTAGCCGATGCTGGTGGGCACGGCGATCACCGGGCAATCGGCCAGGCCCGCCACCACGCTGGCCAAAGCCCCCTCCATGCCCGCCACCACGATCAGCACATCGGCTTCCAGGGCGGCGCGGTGGTGCAGCAGGCGATGGATCCCGGCCACTCCCACATCCCAAAGGCGGTTGACCTGAAACCCGGAGAGCTCGGCGGTGAGAGCGGCCTCTTCAGCCACCGGCACGTCGGCAGTGCCACCGGAGATCACGCTAATCTGGCCGGGATAGCTATGCACCTTTTGGGGAGGGATCCAGCACAAGCGCGCTACAGGAGAATACTGGGCCTGGGGCAAGCGGCAGCGAACTTGGGCATAGACCGAGGGATCGACGCGGGTAGCCAAAGCTAGGGATCCCTGGCGGTGCAGCCGCTCCAGAATCTGGGCAATCTGCTCGGGAGTTTTGCCCGGCCCCCACACGGCTTCGGGAAAGCCGGTGCGCAGAAGGCGATGGTGATCCACACGGGCGAAGTCTCCTACCGCCTCAAAAGGCAGGAAGCGACAGGCTTGCAGGGCCTGCTCGGGAGAGAGCTTCCCCTGAGCCACCGCCTGGAACAGTTCCTTCAAGGTTTGGTCAAGCGGCATAGAAGGGGGGTTGGGCAGCTCTACTGCGCTAAGGAACCGCGCGGGAAAAACAACACCGGATGCCAACTTTGCCGTAGAATCTCGCCGGTGAGGCTACGGATTGACCACTCCCAAAAGGTCCCCACCCGTGGGGAGGCGGTGGCAATGGCGGTCATGTCCTCCTCAGCAGCGGTGGCTAGGATTTCCTGAAGCGGGGATCCCACCCGCACCAAGGCCCGCAACTGCACCGGTTTTACCTGCTCGACCAGCGGTTCGACTAACCGGGCCAAGTCGGCCTCGGCCCTGCGCTTGAGCTCTTTTGCCGGCGATCCCTGGTTGCGGCGGGCGCTGGGATCCACCACATAGAGCAGCGTAATGGCCTGACACTGGGAAGTTCCTGGCAGCAGTTGGCCAAGACGGCTGAGGAGCTGCCGGCGGGGCTCCTCAAAGTCAAAAGGCACTAGGAGGGAGCGAAATAGGTGGCGGCTGCGCAGGCGCAATTCTTCTAGAGTCAAGGCGGCGATGAGTTGCGGACGCATCACCATTACCGGGATGGTCAGCTTCGGCAGCAGCTCCAAGGTGGTGCTTCCAAACAGTTTTTCGGTGAGCAGATTGTGGATCCCCATGCCTGTGATTAGCAAGTCGGCGCTGCAGGTTTGGATCCCTCTTAAAATCAGATCCACCGCCTTGCCCGCCTGCACCAAGACTTTGACTTCCAGCCCTGCAGGAACGGCGCTCAACACCTCTTGTAAGCGAGCCTGTTGCGCCTGCACTTTGGGGGTGAGGTCTTCGGGAAGGCCAATGTCGTCGTCCTGCCGGGCAACGCTATGCACAAAAGCAACGCGCTCAATCCCATTCAGGTAAAGCTCTTCTAGGCATTTGCCGAAACGCTGCAGTCCATCGCGGCAATCGGTGGCGATCAACAGGCTTTTGAACATATGGCTTTAGGCAGAGGGAGGTAGCCAGCAACAGCGACCTGCCCTAGGGGGGCAATCTCAGGCTAACACCTCGCACCCCGGACCTGTCCTTGAAAGGAGTCCCGATCTACTTCTGCTGCGGCTTTTTCTGCTGCGGCTTTCGCTCACCGATAGGGATCCGCCAAGTTGCGAAACTGGGTGTACTGGCTTTCAAACAAAAGGCGCACCGTGCCCGTGGGGCCGT